>CAZGZH010000056.1:0-7300 GCA_964529645.1 uncultured Flavobacteriaceae bacterium | reverse complement strand
ACATCCATTTGCAATTAAGCAATTAAGTGATTTCGGAGATTTGTTTTTAATCTATAACCAGAGAAAATGATTTCGTTGTAAGTGGAAAGAATTGCCTACTTTTATAAGGCTTGTACTGTCAAATTTAATATAAATATTGGCAGCTGTTACAAAAGTAACTTTTCCTTTAAGAGCTACTTTTTTGTTCTGGCCAAAAGTATTGATACTAAAGGCAAAGAATAGCATTATAATTAATATATTTTTCATAACTCAGATTTTAATCTCCACCGCCGCCTCCTTCGGTTCCATCAGGGTGGCAATCAAAACAGGAAGTAGGTGTATAGGTATAACCAGAAACACCGTTGTGTTTGCTATCTACATCAGTTTTGTTACTATGTTCGTGGCAAGCTATGCAACTAAAATCAACAAAATTATTAGCTGTAGTGTGGCATTCAGCGCAAGTACTCCATTCGCCTTGATGTTTCCCAGAATAGATAGGGAAGTATTGTCCGTCATGGTCGAAAGTAGAAGGTGTCCAACCAGGGTTTGTTGTGTGGCAAGTAACACAATCTGTAGGGAAACCTGCAGCAGTATGGTTCGGATTTGTGGTGTTATTGTAATCGGTTATATGACAACCAGCACAGTCTGGGGATGTGTCTGCGTAAACACCCGTCGTATGACATTGTGTACAATCGGTTAAGTCGTGCCCTAAAGTTAATGGGAAGAGACTATGGTCAAAAGTAGCAGGTGTCCAACCAGGATTTGTTGTATGGCAGGCCACACAGTCTGTATTAAATCCAGCGCTTGTGTGATTTGGATTTGTTGTGTTATCGTAATTCGTTTGATGACAACTCACACAGTCTGGAGAGGCGTTGGTAAAGTCACCACCAATATGACATTGTGTACAATCGTTTAAATCGTGCCCATCTGTTAGAGGGAAGAAATTGTGATCGAAAGTAGAAGGCGTCCATCCAGGGTTTGTTGTATGACAAGAAATACAATCTGTTGGGAATCCTGCCGTAGTATGATTTGGATTTGTTGTGGCGTCAAAATTAGTTTGGTGACAGCTTACGCAATCAGCTGTTTGGTCTGTAAAGGTACCAGTGTCATGGCATTGTAAACAATCTGCAATATCATGGCCTTGTGTAAGTGGGAAGAAAGTATGGTCAAAGTTGCTTTCAGTCCAGCTACTAGGTGTATGACAGGTTGTACAGTCAGTAGAAAAACCCGCAACGGTATGGTTGATAGTTGTTGTGTTGTCAAAATTTGATTGATGACAACTCACACAATCAGCTGTTTGGTCGGCGTAGCTCGCCGTAGTATGACATGCATTACAATCTTGAATATCGTGCCCCTCTGTTAGTGGGAAGAAACTGTGATCAAAGCTAGAAGGTGTCCAGTTAGGATCTGTTGTATGGCAACTCATACAATCTGTGTCAAATCCAGCTGCTGTATGGTTAGGATTTGTAGTAGCGTCAAACGTAGTTTGATGGCAACTAACACAATCAGTTGATATACCTTCAAAATTACCAGATGTGTGGCAGAGTGTACAATTTTGGATATCATGACCTAAGGTTAAAGGGAAGAAATCGTGTTTAATATTTACAGGTGTCCAAGATTGGAAAGCGGCACTATGACAATCAGTACAACTGGTAGAGAAATTGGCATCAGTATGGTTAGGGTTTGTGGTGCTTAAAAAGCTGTCTTTATGGCAATTAACACAATCGTTACCAATTCTATCAAACCTTAATTTGGTATCAGATTTATGACATTCAACACAATCTAATGTGTTATGAGATCCAGCAAGGGGGAAGCCGTTGGCTTCATGTAATTCAGGCACATTATTTACAACCCAAGATTTTGGTGTATGACATCTAGCACAGTCATTACCAACAGATTGGCTGTGTAAATCAGTGTGGCAAGAAATACAATCGTTAGGAGCGTCATCAAATACTAGTGTTTTATGGCAATCAATACAATTAGTTTGATTGTGAGCCCCTTCAAGTTCAAAGCTGGTTGTATTGTGGTCAAACTTAATAGTTTTTATGTTAACAACATTCCAACTTTCAGAAGTATGGCACTTGGCACAATCAATTTTTAATTCTTTACCATGTGGCGATGACTGGGCAAATATCTGTGCGCAGCCAAATAAAACGAGTATTATTGATGACAGTCTATACATGCGAATTTCCCTATTTTATAATTAAAACTCTTTTTTTCTGTACTGTTTAATGCCTTGTGGCATTTGTTACAAGCTACTTCTGCGTGACGTCCGTCCAGCTTAAAATTAGTTGTATTATGATCAAATTTTTCTGGAACCCAGTTTTTAGATACGTGACATCTTGTACAATCTGTTACACCATTTATAGCAAATTGATTGTTGTGATTATCTTTGTGACAAGTGCTGCAATTGGTGTCTAAATTAGCAAATTTTTGATTAAAGCCCGTTTTGGTTTCTGATTTAGAAAAATGACAGCTTCTGCATTCTGTTTCTAAATGTTTTCCTTCTAAAGGCCAATCGGTTTTTGAATGGTCAAAATTTATATTTGACCAAGTATCATTGCTGTGGCAAGATTCACATTTTTTATCTGGATAGAATTGACTACTTATATAATCTTTATGGATATCATTATGACAAGTTATACAAGTTGTTTCTTTGTTTTTAAAGGTCCATCTATCGTTATCTTTCTCGTCTAAATGACAGGCAAAACACGGTGTAGCGGCATGAGCGCCTTTAAGAGGGAATTCTGTTTTTTGATGTTCTTCAAAATCAAATAAACTTGTGTTAAAACCTTGTTTTACAGAGTGACATGTTTTGCAATCTGGTGTGCTATTATCTGTAGTAAATTCACCTTGATGGTAATCATCATGGCAATTATTACACGATTTAAATTCAATTTTCTCAGTATATTTTCCAGATTTGTGACATTTTTTACAATCCACTTTTTTGTGCAAGCCTTCAAGAGGGAAATCGGTTAAATTATGATCAAAAAATTCTAAAGTTTTTAAAGAGACAAAAGCTGTTTCATTATGACATTTGGTACAGTCGTTCCCTAATTTTCCTTCGTGTTTATCTTCGTGACATTTTACACAATTGGCTTCGTCAATATTGAGCTTGTCTTGAAAAACTAATTTTGGGTCGTCATTCTTTTTATGACAGCTAAAACAATCTACCTTTTTATGAGCTCCTTTTAAAGTAAAGTTGGTTGTGTTATGGTTAAAGCGTCCTTTACCTCTAAAGTTTTTAAACGATGTTTCTGTATGACATTGTTTACACGAGCCCGTAATGGTTTCTTCGTGCGGATTGCTATGACAAGAATTACAATCTTTAAAATTTAAATGGTTAAAATTCTGAAAATCTTTGCCGTTGCGTTTTTCCTCTTTATGGCATTTTACACAATCTACGTCTAGGTGTTTACCTCTAAGTTTAAAATCGGCGTCATTATGGTCAAAATTCTCGGCAGGAGCAAAGTCCTTTGTATTATGACAAGAAGCACAATCGTTAGTAGACAGTGTTTTTTGATGGTAATCGTCGTGACAGGTTATACATCTTGTATCGAGGCCTATAAAAGTTTTAGGTCTTTTTTTAATGTCATTATCAGTAATATTATTAGAATTATGACATTTTTTACAATTAATTTCATCGTGTTTACCTTCTAATTTATAGCCTGTTAAATCGTGGTTGAATTTTAAAGTATCAATACGAATCATTTTAAATTTACGCCCATAATGTTCGCTATGGCAAGTGGTACACGCTTTTCCTTTGACATCAACACTTACATGATAACCCCTCTCGGCTTTTACAAGCGCCTGCATATCCTTATGGCAATCTAAACATTTGTTATTGGTAACTTTATTACCCAAATCATGGCATAAAGTACAATTGCTCATGCCTTCAAATTTGGCATGAGCTTTAGTTAAATCGCCCGGAGATATTTGTCCGTAGCCGATATAGGCGTTGCAAAGAAGCAACAATAATATGTACTTATTGAGCCACTTCATTTTTATGACTTTTCATTATATAACCAAATCTTTTTGAAATACCCACACCAGATTTTTGGAGAAAAGATGTAGGGAGTTCGCCACCGGCAAAAATGTAAACCAAATCGTTATTAAAAAGAATAGGTTCATTACTATTTGCACATTTTACAGTCACCGTTTTATCGTGAATTTCTGTCAAATTTGAATTAAAAATCACTCTAATTGATTTATTTTCAATAGCATCAGCAATTTTCTTTTTGTTCTTAGGTTTTAACCTGGAGAAAGTGTCTTTTCTGTAAGATAGAATTACTTTGTTGTCGTCCTTCAAAAGTAAAGCACTTTCTATGGCCGAGTCGCCACCACCTACTACTATTATATTTTTATCGTGTATTCTTTCGGGTTCTAACAATCGGTAAGCCACTTTTGTAGATTCTTCGCCCGGAACATTTAATTTTCTGGGTGTCCCTCTACGACCAATAGCTAATAAGACGTTACTACAAAAATACTCATCACCTTGTTTGGTTACCACTTTAAAACAACCGTCTTCCTTAGGAATTATTTGTTCAACTTTTGTGCGTTCTCTGATATCTAAATTGTGTTCAGAGATTACTTTTTCCCAAAGGCTGAGCAATTCATCTTTAGAGGTGTTGTACAATTTGGCTTTTCCATAAAGCGGTAAATCCATAGGTGCCGTCATCACAATTTTTGCTCTGGGGAAGGTAAAAACCGTACCGCCGAGTGAATCTTGTTCTAGTGTTAAAGAACTTAAACCGTATTTTTTTGCAGCTAGAGTAGCCGAGATGCCAGCAGGACCTGCCCCTACAATAATAACGTCAACTGCATTCTCTTTTTTACACCTTTTACTGTTTATAATGCTTTTTATAGCTTGATGTCCTTGCTCTACACTGTTTTTAATCAAGCCCATACCACCTAATTCTCCGGCAATGTAAATACCTTTCATGTTGGTTTCGAAATTCTGATTGACATGAGGTAAGTCAACACCACGTTTTTCTGTACCTATTCGCAATGAAATGGCCTCCACAGGACAGGCGTGGAAACAGGCCCCATGTCCTACGCAATGTGAGGTATTTATAACGGTAGCTTTACCGTCAACAATTCCTAAAATATCTTTTTCGGGACAATCGGCTATACAAGCACCACTTCCTATACAGGTATTAAGATCTATAAATGGATGTAATGAAACAGGTTCAAAAAGGCCTTCTTCTTTGGCGATAGTAACTTTCTTTTCAACTACTTTAGAGCTAACTTTCTTAGATCTTAGATAAAAAAATATCATCACGGCACACAGTATAAACAAGCCTCCGTAAACGATGAGTTGTTCTAATAAAACTTCGTGCATTAAAAATCTATTTTCCATTAAAATATCCATTTATAACCTAGTGAAACTGTAACTGCCACATGAATAACGACAATTATAAGCATAATTAAAGCAAAAGGTAAGTGAATAACATGCCAGTATTTAAGCATTTTTTGCATGGTTTGTAAGCGGGCTATTTTACCTAATAAAGCCTTTTCTTTCTTTACCATTTTAATAATAGCACCTCTTTCAGATTTAGGTACTTTATGTTCTCTAAGGACTTTTCTTAAATTCCAAACACTCACTTTTTTATTATTTTTCTCTTGATTTGTAGTCAAGCTGATAATCATTTCAATAAGGTCATTATCTAATTTAAACTTCTCATTTAAAACGTAAGTTAAATCGGTTTTCATGTCTTTAACTTCTCCCAAACTCAATTCTCTACCCTCTATAGTTCTTGGAATTTGAATGTAAATATAACGCCCAATTACACCACTTAAAACAACCGCTGTCATACTCCAAAAAGCCACAGAAACAATACCGCCAAACTTGAATGTAGTATGAAAAAGGATGAGAATAGGCCCTAAAACACATAAAAAAATATGAAACTCTAATAAGTATTTTAAGCGTAAATATTTCACCATAAAGTTATAGCGCTTTCTGGCAATATAAATAGATACGCCAAATAATATCATTAATGTACCTATAACACCTAAGCCTTGCCCGTATAAACCACTAGGTTTAAACCAATTATGATGTGGATGATAAAAACGTTCTTCTAGTGGCGTATGATAATAAGAATAGCCAGTATAGGCTAGGTAAGCTGTAACTATTACTACGATTAATATCATAATCGTAATATACGTGGTATGAATTAAATTCTTCAATTTGGTTCTAGTTTTAATTAAATTTTAAGTCTTCTAGATGGTCAGTCTAGATTTAAAACAATTAAACTAAAGAAAACCCTACCAATTTTTTGGTTGCATTTTGGTTAATTTTTTCAAATGTAAAGATATAAAAAAAAATGAATATTAGTAAAAGTAGGTAATTTTAGGTATAAAAAAAGCCCTACTTAAAAAGTAAGACTTTATTAAATCTTTTTAAAAAAGATTTAGAATTTTAATACTAAGGTGTATTAAGCTTTACCAAGAATTCTAAACATTCCAGTACCACAAGTAGGGCAAGAGCCTTTCATGGCTTTACGGCCGTTTTTCATAACAACTTCTGCACCATCTTTAATTTCTTTTTTCGCTTTACATTTTACGCAATATCCTTCCATAATTTAATAGATTTTGATTAATTAATAAATTTCTGAGTGCTAGTATAGGATTTATTTTAAGTAAAAACAAATAATTGTTACTAAATGAGTGACTTTTTTAATAAAAAACAGCTTTTTTTTAATAAAAATGAGTTTGAGGTATCTTTGAAGTTAAAAAAAGCTTTAATGTCCCGATTTCCTCTTATGCTTTTTTAGTGTGTGTCTTTCTAACAAAAAAGTGCAACACCACTTTTTTTAAATAGCACAAAACGACAAGAATTGACAGTGTCTTTTTACTTATTCTTTTTTACTACATTTGATCTAACTAATAAACATGTTATGAAATTACCAAAACGTGCAGGCAACAATCCTATTAAAGTTAGCTTAGAAAAAGACAGAAAGTACGCTTGGTGTACTTGTGGTTTGTCAGAAAAACAACCTTTTTGTGATGGTGCTCATAAAGGCTATGACATGAGTCCACAAATCTTTACGGTTGAAGAATCAAACGACTGTCATTTGTGTACTTGTAAAAAAACGCAAAATGGCCCTTATTGCGACGGGTCTCATAAAAATTAATGACAATCGCAAAAGTCTTAGCAGCATCGGGAATAATTTTAAAGGACAAAAAAATACTTTTAATAAAACGCTCAAACTATACTAAAATATATCCAGGTTTTTGGGCCTGTCCTGGAGGTAGGGCAGAACCCAATGAAACTGCCGAGCAAAATGTTATTCGTGAAGTTAAAGAAGAAGAGATCGGAAGA
>CAZGZH010000055.1:0-7348 GCA_964529645.1 uncultured Flavobacteriaceae bacterium | reverse complement strand
TTAACTTTTGAGTCGGCTGATTGTATTTCGGCAATGCCTTTTTTATAGGCAGTATTTTTGGTCCTATCTAAATCGATACCCAAATAGTTTAAATCTTCACAAACCAAGCGGCGCATAGTAGATGAATGTTCGCCAATACCGGCGGTAAAAACCAAAGCATCCACCCCATTTAAAGCCGCCATATAAGCGCCTATATATTTTTTAATACGATAGGCATTCATATCTAAAGCCAATTGACAAGTTTTGTTGCCGTTCTCGGCTTGCGCTTCAATATCACGTAAATCGCTGTAGCCCGTCAAACCTAACATCCCACTTTGCTTTTGTAATAAGGTATTGACGTCATTTAAAGCATAGCCCAATTTATTGACCAGATAAAATATAACCGATTGGTCTATATCGCCACTTCTCGTGCCCATTATCAAGCCATTCATCGGACCAAAACCCAAAGAATGATCTACACTTTTACCGTCTTTAACTGCCGTCATACTACAGCCATTTCCTAAATGAATGGTTATAAGTTTGGCTTTATCATTTTTTAAATAGGCTACTGCTTTTTTAGAGACATACCTGTGGCTCGTACCGTGAAATCCGTACAAACGAATATGGTTTTTATCTAAAAATTTGGTCGGTATGGCATATTGATAAGCTTTTTGCGGAATTGTTTGATGAAAAGCCGTATCAAAAACCGCTATTTGTGTGGCTTGTGGAAAAAGCTGCTCAGCCACTTCTATACCTTCGTAATTGGGCGGATTGTGCAAAGGAGCTAATGCAAATAAATCTTTTATTTTTTTCTTGACGGCTTCAGTAATGACGGTTGTTTTAGCAAAAGTACTGCCCCCGTGAACAACTCTGTGTCCTACCGCCGTAATGTCGTTAGTGTTTTTTATAACGCCCGTTTTAGTATCCAATAATAATTGGACAATTTTTTCTAAACCCACTTTATGAGAAGTAACATCAGCCGTCACATTGATATTTTGTGTAGCTGTTTTATAGTGAATCTGCGCCTTTTCTAAACCTATGCGTTCTACCATGCCGCTGCTTATGACCTCTTTTTGTGGCATAGACAATAATTGGTATTTAATAGACGAACTCCCTGAGTTTATAACGAGTATATACATTTTTTTAAAGGTCTTGCGCCTGAATGGCGGTAATTATTACAGTGTTAAAAATATCTTCTACAGTACAACCACGACTCAAATCGTTTATGGGTTTGTTTAGTCCCTGTAACATAGGTCCAATGGCCAAAGCGCCTGTTTCGCGTTGTACAGCTTTATAAGTGTTGTTACCCGTATTTAAATCGGGAAAGATAAGAACATTGGCTTGTCCCGCTACTTTAGAATCGGGCAATTTACTATGACCTACGCGTTTGTCAACTGCCGCATCGTATTGAATAGGGCCTTCTATTTCTAAATCGGGACGTAATTTTTTGACAATTTCTGTCGCTTCTCTCACTTTATCAACGTCCTCGCCTTTGCCACTTTTACCTGATGAATAAGACAGCATTGCTATCTTAGGTTCAATACCAAAAGCTTTAGAAGAAATGGCCGATGAAATAGCAATCTCGGCCAGTTGTTCGGCATTCGGGTTTGGATTGATAGCACAATCGCCAAAAACAGAAACGCGGTCATCTAAACACATAAAAAATATAGATGACACCACACTCACATCGGGACGGGTTTTGATAAATTGTAAAGCAGGACGAATAGTGTGTTGCGTAGTATGCGCGGCACCGGAGACCATACCGTCGGCGTGGCCTTTATACACCATCATCGTACCAAAATAAGACACATCTGTCATTAAATCTTCGGCAACTGTATGGTCAATGCCTTTGTGTTTTCTTAAATTGTAAAAAGTTTCAACGTAATCTTTATAATATTCAGAAGTAAGCGGATTAACAATGTTTAGTTTTTTAAAATCTATAGAAATTCCTTTTCTAGTGACAATATTTTTAATGACGTTTTTATCGCCAAGGAGTGTTATATCAACTATATCTAAAGCTTGTAAACGTCCTGTAGCTCTTAAAACACGTGTATCATTACTTTCGGGCAGTACAATGTGTTTCCGATGGTTTTTAGCACGCTGTTGCAAATTGTATTGAAACATTTTAGGCGTAATACCTTCGGGGGTAAAATCGATAAGCCTTTTATTTAGCGCTTCGGTGTCGACATATTTTTCAAACGCTCTTATAGAAGTGCGAATTTTGGTTATATTATCGGCATAAATTTGCGATTTAATAGCCCCTACTTTGTTGGTTACAGCAAATGTCCCTTCTGCAACCGCAACTATAGGTACAATAGCCGACAATCCTTTTATCAGTTTTAAAACAGATTTTTCTGGTGTCAAACCACCTGTTAAAACAATACCCGAAATTTTAGGATAGTTAGAAGATATATTGGCTTGAAGCGTCGCTAAAAGTATATCGGCACGGTCACCTGGCATCACTACAAAACAATCATCTTTAAGATGTGTTAAAAAATTACGCAATTGCATAGCGCCCGCCACAAAGGTACTGGTCTGGTTGTGTAAAAAATCGTTACCAAAGAGTACTTTGGCATCGAGGTTTTGCACAATTTCTTTGATGGTAGGATTGGCTAATAAATCAATTTTAGGGATAACATCTATCAAAATATCTTTGTGCAGATTTATTTTGAGTGCTTTTTTAAGAATACTCATTGTGTCTTTATCGGCTTTGTTGGCTACCAAACCTAAAACTTCTACTTCTTTGTCTTTAAAAGAATCGTAAGCCATGTGTAAAGAGCCTATACATTCTTCGGTCGATTTACCATCGGCATGACCTACAATTAAGGCAGGAATACCTAAGTTTTTAGCTATAAGTACATTGGCATCCAATTCAAAAGCGTAGCTCTCGTTAGAAAAATCGGTTCCTTCAACAATAACAAAATCGTTTTTAGCCTCAATAGCCTTGTACTTTTTAATAATGACGTCTAATATTTCGTCAATCTTACCCTCATTGCGCTTAACCGTTACATCATTGCGTGTAAAAGCATAAGCCTCTGACGGTTTAAAATTGAGGTTAAAAAAAGTGCGAATAGTATCTATGTGATTATCGGTGTTTTTTGAATCTGTATCGCCTATAATTGGCCTGAAATAACCAACTTTAGCGCCTTTTCCTAAAAGCATACGAAACAAACCTAAGGCTATGATAGACTTACCACTACCGGGCTCGGTTGTCGCTATATACAGTGCTTTTTTCATGATTTTTTATTTACTGCAAAGGTACTCAATTCTGTGCTTTAATGATATTTTTAAGACCTATTTTAAAGGCTTTTAACAGATAATTTACGATATCGTTTTCGTATTAAATGTATTTAAATATCTTTACAAAACATTTAAAAATAATGAAGACACTTATCTACAATATTAAAGAGTTAGCCCAAATTAGAGATACCAAAACTAGCAAAATTTCAGGTGCCGATATGAAGCTACTACCCCGCCTTAAAAATGCTTTTTTAGTCATAAACAATGGGCTTATAGCCGATTTTGGCACAATGAAAAATTGTCCCGATTTCAATAATTTTAAAACCATTGATGCCACCGATAAATTTGTATTACCCACGTGGTGCGACAGTCATACCCATTTGGTGTATGCCGAAAACAGGGAAGATGAATTTGTAGATCGTATTAAAGGCCTATCGTATGAAGAAATCGCTCAAAAAGGGGGTGGTATTCTCAATTCGGCCAACAAATTAGCTAAAGCCGATGAAGAAACTCTTTTTAAAAGTGCTAAAAAACGCCTCGATGAAATTAGCAGCCAAGGCACAGGAGCCGTTGAAATTAAATCGGGTTACGGTCTCAATACAGAAGCCGAACTCAAAATGTTGCGTGTTATAAAACGTTTAAAAAAAGAGAGTGCTATTCCTATAAAAGCGACTTTTCTAGGGGCACATGCTATTCCGCAACAGTACAAAGACAATCCCGACAGCTATGTTGACGAAATTACAAACGAGATGCTACCAAAAATTGCCGCAGAAAACTTGGCTGATTATATCGACGTATTCTGCGAGACAGGTTATTTTACAGTAGCGCAAACCGACCGCATTTTAAAAGCAGGGAAAAACTACGGACTTGTCCCTAAAATTCACGTCAATCAGTTTACCAGTATTGGCGGTGTACAAGTAGGTATAAAAAATAACGCTTTATCACTCGACCATCTCGAAATTTTGACAGATGCCGATTTAGACACCTTAAAATCGGGTAATGCCATGCCTGTGGCGCTTCCGGCTTGTTCTTTCTTTTTAAGCATTCCCTATACGCCAGCCCGACGTATCATGGATGCCGGATTACCCTTGGCTTTAGCCTCCGATTTTAACCCAGGCTCTACCCCTAGCGGCAATATGAATTTTGTAGTAGCCACAGCTTGTATAAAAATGAAAATGACACCCGAAGAAGCCATTAATGCCGCCACTTTAAACGGGGCGTATGCTATGGGCTTATCAGAGCAAATAGGCAGTATAACCAAAGGTAAAAGAGCCAACCTTATCATCACTAAAAAAATTCCCTCGTTAAATTATATCCCCTATGCCTTTGGTAGTAATTTAATTGATACTGTATTGATTAATTAATAAACGGGTACATTTGTTATGGTGTAACTGGTTGTGTATACTTAGATAAACTAAATATTATGAAATGGACATTTAGGGAAATAATAACTTCCGAAAAAAAACTTCGTGAAATAATGGGTAATCCTAGTGAATTAGTTACGCGCAAAACCATTAATTACATTGATGAAAATTGTAGAATATTCATAGACCAATCGCCATTCATTGCCATTGCATCATCTGATTTAAAAGGAAATTTTGACATCTCTCCAAAAGGAGACCCCTCTGGATTTGTAAAAGTGTTGGATAAAAAGACTATTGCTATTCCCGACAGATTAGGTAATAAAAGAGCTGATACATTTATAAACATCTTGCAAAATCCAAAAGTTGGTTTGATTTTTCTCATACCTGGAATAAAAGAAACTTTACGCGTAAGCGGAGAAGCACAAATAGTAACCGACAATAATGTCTTGGAGTTATTGGCTCATAAGGGAACACTTCCAAAATTTGCTTTGATTGTCAATGTAAAAGAAGTATTTATGCACTGTGCTAAATGTATAATTAGGTCTAAATTGTGGGAAAATATTGATACTGATTCTAAACGAATTGCACCTACATTAGCCAAATCGATGGTTGACAGTGGTAAACTCGACAAATCTTACGAAGAGATGAATCGAATCATAAAAAACGATGAAGAAACACGCCTTTATTAGAAATAACTAATTTAGCCCATAGCAAGACAAACAAATCCACTCTTCTTCCACCTATAAAATTAAATAGTTTTTAGTTTGTTAAATATGTTTTTAGCATAGTATTTTTTAACCAAATGTTCTGAAATAAAACTGTTAAAACTGTGTGCTATACTTGGCATAGGACGCAACACATCTACAATTAAAACTATGCGTTCTTTATTGCAATTATTTATCACTTCGTGCTCCCAACTATCGTCAAACAACACACTTTTTTTATTTTGCCAAGTATAAACGGTGTCCTTTACCCTAATCTGTGGTGGATTGTCTTTTGGGACTTGCAACCCTAAATGATACCTTATATAACCACGGTAAGTGCCTTTATGTGCCGGAATAGATTTTTGCGGGTCGAGAATAGAGAAAAAAGCCTGAAACAAATTGGGAATACCTTCTAACAATTTACAAGTTTCGGGGACGTATTTAAGCGCGTCTTCGTTAAAGTCACCCATCATATTTATCATAAAAGTCCGCCAATTCTTTTCGGGGTTTTCTTTAGCCGATATGTCCTTTTGAAAAGCATCAATATCGTGGTAACGCGGAATATTGAGATTCCGTTTTTTAAGACTTTCCAATTCGGCTTTAATCACGTCATAATGACGGTCTAGCCGCAATAAATCGGGATAGGTTTTGGGAATGTTAAAAAAGGCTGGTCGATTTTTGCCATCAATAAACAGGTCGTAAAAGCCGTTAATGACAGCACTAACGATTTTAACCGAGGTACGTTTGGTATCCATATCATAAAAATTTAAAAGTGAGATTTAATTTTAGCTTCCATAGCATAAACATCATCATCTTTGGTCAATTTTTGTAATACTTTTTTGGTTTTTGGGTCGATTATTAAAATAAAGCCTGTACGGCGATAATTAGCTTTTAAAACAGGGGCTATGCCTAAAGCAGCTCCCAACATGTTGGCTTGGTGTTTGGTTTGATTGTTGGTGAAATCTAATTTGACAAACAAAATATTTTGACCGTCCATTTTATTCTGAAGGTCTTCAAAAACAGGCCCCATAGCACGACAAATCCGGCACCAATCGGCGTGGAATTTTACAACCATCAATTTAGGAGCTTCAATTTCTTTACTCTTTTGAGAAAAACCTAAGTGTGAAACAAAAAGAATAGAAATGAGGGCTAGTATTTTTAAAGATTTCATAAAAAATTAATTAGATGCCTTTATAGTCGGTAAGAGATACTACTAACTTTCAATCCGCTTCTAAAAATTATGTTAATTTTTAACATTTTTGTAGGCGTTCAAAAAAAATTACAACAAAATTGGCTGTGCATCCGCAAAAATCAGATTATTACTTTTAAATTTGACTTTCTAATTATAACCTTATGCAAAAACAACTCATAGAATGTGTCCCCAATATCAGCGAAGGACGCGACCTAGATAAAATAAATACCATTGCCCACAGCGTAGAACAAATTGAAGGTGTAAAACTGCTTGATATTGACCCGGGTAAAGCCACTAACAGAACAGTTATTACTTTTGTGGGGACGCCCGATAAAGTAATTGACGCCGCTTTTATACTCATTAAAAAAGCTTCCGAACTCATAGATATGAGTAAACATACAGGCGCCCATCCGCGCTTTGGCGCCACCGATGTGTGTCCTTTGGTACCCATTGCCGGTATCTCTTTAGAAGAAACCGCTAAATACGCCCAAAAGTTGGGTGCACGTGTTGGTAAAGAACTCGACATTCCTGTTTATTTATACGAAAAAGCCGCACAAGAAGAGAAACGTCAAAATTTAGCCAACTGCCGTTCGGGAGAATACGAAGGCCTTAAAGAAAAGCTCACCAATCCTGTTTGGCAACCCGATTTTGGGCCAGCTGAATTTAACGACCGTGTTAAAGGCACAGGGGCGACAGCTATTTCGGCACGCGATTTTCTCATTGCCTACAACGTTAATCTCAACACAACATCGGTCCGTCGTGCCAACGCCGTGGCCTTTGATATCCGCGAAGCCGGTCGTGTAAAACGCATCGGCAATCCCATTACGGGTAAAAAAGCCCTTGACAAGGATGGTAATCCGATAAGTATT
>CAZGZH010000054.1:0-7359 GCA_964529645.1 uncultured Flavobacteriaceae bacterium | reverse complement strand
TTTTAATTTTATGTTGATTTTTAAAATATTTTCACCATATTTGAAAAATATCAATCAAAATAGTCATAAAATGAAAACAAAATTTAGTGGAATATTAACGTTATTTTTAGCGTTGATAGTGCAGATTTCGTTTGCACAAGACAAAACTATCACCGGTAAGGTTTCTGATGAAACTGGACCTTTACCTGGTGTTAGTGTAGTAATTAAAGGAACAACAACTGGTACAGAAACTGACTTTGATGGTGCTTACACCATCAAGACAAAAGTGGGTGACGTTTTACAGTACAGTTTTGTTGGCATGGAAACAGCTTTTAGAACAGTTGGAACCAGCAGCACAATTGACGTAATTCTCAAAGCTTCAGCAAATGTATTAGACGAAGTAGTTGTTACTGCTTTAGGTATGAAAAGAGAAAAAAAATCTCTTGGATATTCTACACAGCAAGTTGGCGGGGATGCTGTAAACACAGTAAAAGACCCCAATTTTGTAAATTCTTTATCAGGTAAAATTGCTGGTATTGATGTAAAAAGTAGTGGTACAATGGGTGGCTCATCGAATGTAATTATTCGTGGTTATTCTTCATTAACTGGAAGCAATCAAGCTTTATTTGTTATTGATGGTGTACCTGTTAGCAACCAAGTAAGCAATTCTAACCAAACAGGTAGAGGTGGTTATGATTATGGTAATGCCGCTCAAGATATAAATCCTGACAACATTGAATCTATAAACATCTTAAAAGGTGGGGCTGCTACAGCTTTATACGGTTCTAGAGCTGCTAATGGTGTAGTAATCATCACTACTAAAAAAGGTAAAAGTGGAAAAGATATTGGTGTTACAATTAACTCATCTTTAACTTTTAACAAATTTGATAAAAATACTTTTGCCGTATATCAAAAAGAATACGGTGCTGGTTATGGTCCATTTTACGATGATCCTACTGGTTATTTCTTTGAAAGAGATATGAATGGAGATGGCGTTATAGATTTAGTTACGCCTTCTACAGAAGATGCTTCTTTTGGAGCAAGATTTGATCCTAATTTAATGGTTTACCAATGGGATTCTTTCTACCCTGAACTCAGTACATATCAAAAACCTTCTCCATGGGTTGCTGCAAAAAATGATCCTACAACATACTTTGAAACAGGAACAACACTTTTTAACAGTGTTTCTCTTGACGGCGGTAATGAAGTAAGCACTTTTAGAATTGGCTTTACAAAATTAGATCAACAAGGTATTTTACCTAACAGTAATATAGTAAGAGATAATGCTGATTTTAGTGCTTCTTATAAATTAACTGACAAATTAACTGCAACTGCTAAAGCATCTTATATTAAAACAAGAGGTTTAGGACGTTATGGTACAGGTTATGATGGTTTAAATCCAATGCAATCTTTTAAACAATGGTTCGAAGTGAATGTTGATATTCAACAACAAAAAGCCGCTTACTTCCAAACACGAAAAAACCTTTCTTGGAATGCAACTGAACCAACAGAACCCACATTAGCACCTATTTTCTTTGACAACCCTTACTGGGTGCGTTACGAAAATTACGAAAATGACGAAAGAAATAGAGTTCTTGGTAATTTTACTTTAGATTATAAAGTAAATGATTGGTTAAGTCTTTTTGGTAGAGTAACCTTAGATACATATTCTGGCATTCAAAACGAACGTATTAATTCTGGAAGTGTTGACGTATCACATTTTACAAGATTTAATAACTCATTTAGAGAAAATAACTTTGACTTTATGATTAATATTCGTAAAGATTTAACTGAAGATTTAAACTTGGCAGCTACTATAGGTTCAAATGTTAGAAGAACATCTGGTTCTTCAATTTTTGCTTCCACAAATGGCGGTTTAAATTTACCAGGTTTATTTTCTTTAGCTAACTCCGCAAACCCAATTAATGCCCCTTCAGAATCTGAATGGACTATTGGTGTTGACGGTATATTTGCTACCGCTTCTTTAGGATATAAAGATTTCTTATATGGAGAAGCTTCAGTAAGACAAGATAAATTCTCTACACTTCCTAGAGACAACGATACACAAGTTTATTTTGGTGTATCTGGTAGTTTATTATTTTCAAAATTAATTAAATCAGATCTAATTTCATTAGGTAAATTCAGATTAGGTTATTCTACTACTGGTAATGGTGCCCCTGTATTTAGTGTTAAAAACACTTTCAATTTAGGATCTCCTATTGGTGGTCAAGCAATTGCTAGCCTTCCTGGTCAAAACAGTAATTCACAACTAAAACCTGAAACTTCAGATGAGTTTGAAGTTGGTTTAGAAATGTCTTTTGCTAAACGTAGATTAGGATTTGATTTATCTTATTACAATAAAACATCTAACGATTTAATTACACCTGTATCTATTAGTACAGCAACTGGTTTTAGCTCTCAAGTTATTAACGCTGGTACAATGGAAAATAAAGGTGTTGAACTTTCTCTTTTTGGATCTCCTGTAAAAACCAATGATTTTGAATGGAGAGTTGATGTAAACTGGGGTAAAAATGAAAATAAAGTCTTGGCTTTACCTCAAGGATTAACAAACCTATTATTAGGTTCTTTCCAAGGTGGTGTTTCAATTAATGCTACAGTTGGCGAACCTTATGGAACAATTAGAGGTACAGACCATGAATATATTAATGGTCAACCTGTTGTTAAATCTAATGGTTATTATAAAAAAGCTTCTAAAAAAACAGTTATTGGTAACTTCCAACCAGATTGGAAAGGTGGTATAAATAACCGTTTTACTTATAAATCTTTTGCAATGAGTTTCTTAATTGATATTCAAAAAGGTGGTAGTGTATTCTCATTAGACCAATGGTACGGACAAGGTACTGGTATTTATGCAAATACTGCTGGTTTAAACGATTTAGGAAATCCATTACGTGATCCAGTAAGCTTAGGTGGTGGTGAAATTTTCCCAGGTGTAAAAGAAGACGGTACGCCTAATGACATTAGAGCTTATGCTGGTTGGTATGCCAACGGTAGAGGTTGGGCTAGAGCTGTAAATTCTCAAGCTGTATTTGATGCTGGATATGTAAAACTAAGAGAAGTTTCTTTATCTTACAAAATGCCTAGTAAATATTTAGGTAAAGGATTTATTCAAGGCTTAACTTTTACAGCTATTGGTAGAAACCTTTGGATTATAAACAAACATACTCCTTATTCTGATCCAGAAGCAGGGTTAAGTGCTGGTAACTTACAAGGAATGCAATCAGGTGCTTATCCTTCTACAAAAGATTATGGATTTAGCGTTAAAATGGAATTTTAAAAAATAATAAAAGATGAAAAAATTAATATTAATTGCCTTATTAATCGGGCTTGCCTCTTGTGAAGACTTTCAAGGTTGGAACATAGATACCAAGCACCCGAGTAGTGTTAATGGTGACTTCTTGTTTACTAGTGCTCAAAGAGTACTTGCTAGAGACATGCAAAGCACCAACGTAAACATTAACATTTTTAAAATGTTTGCACAACAATGGACAGAAACTACTTATACAGATGAAGCCAATTACGATTTGGCTAATAGAAATATAGGTGGTGTATTCTGGAATAGCATGTACCAAAATGTACTTGCTGATCTAAACGAAGCTAAAAATATTATCTCAGCTGATGCATCTAGAGCTGCTGGCACTAAAGCCAACCAATTAGCTGTAATTGATTTAGTAGAAGTTTTTACTTGGCACATTCTTGTCGATACTTATGGTGATATTCCTTATTCAGAAGCATTAGCTGGTATTGACAATTTAGTTCCTAAATATGATAATGATGAAGATATCTATACAGATTTATTCTCACGCCTTGATGCTGATATAGCTCAGTTAAACGGCGGTGGTGTCTCTTTTGGTGGTGCCGATTTATTTTACAATGGATCTACTTCTAGTTGGGTAAAATTTGCCAATTCATTAAAATTAAAAATGGCTGTACGTATAGCTGATTTTAATAGTTCTATGGCTAGTTCTAAAGCTACTGAAGCTGTAAGTGGTGGTGTATTTAGCTCTGCTGCAGACAATATGGCTTTCCCTTTTGAAACTACACCTCCAAATACAAATCCTATTTGGGAAAGTTTAGTACAATCAGGTCGTAAAGATTTTATTGTTTCTAATACTTTTGTAGATTTAATTGTACCTTTAAACGACCCTCGTACAACTGTTTTTATGGATGATAATCAAGTTCCTTATGTAGGTGGTCCTTATGGCGAAAATAATAGCTATGGAAATTACACACATATAGGCTCTTTATGGTTTACTGAAGATGTTGAAGGTTTGATGATGAGTTATTCTGAAGTTGAATTTTTAATGGCTGAAGCAATTGAAAGAGGATTAATATCTGGTACTGCAGAAACACATTATAAAGCGGCAGTAAGTGCCTCTATTATATATTTTGGAGGATCTCAAGCTGATGCCGATACTTATTTAGCACAACCTGCTATTGATTATACTACAATTGGTAATTGGAAAGAAGCTATTGGTGTTCAAAAATGGTTATCATTATACGGAAGAGGTTTCGAAGCATGGTCTAGCTGGAGATTACTTGACTATCCTAATACTATGAATCGTCCTCCAGTTTCAGTATTACCAATTCCTAGACGTTATATATATCCAAATGGAGAAAATGATGTTAATCAAGCTAACTATACTGCTGCCTCTACAGCTATGGGTGGTGACAATTTAGATTCTAGAGTATTCTGGGATATAGTTGGTACAGGAAACTAAAAATGATTTAAAAATCTAAAGATTTTTAAAATTATAAAAAAGACATCTACTTTAATTAGTAGATGTTTTTTTTTGATGTAAGGTTTTTTATTTTAGTACGACTCTCTAATGACTAAACTAATTTTAAAATGAAAAAGACTTATTTTTTACTCACGATTCTTGTAATTAGCCTGTTCTATAGCTGTAGTGGTGGTTCTAGTAATGGCGGGATAAACGAGATTGCCCCTGCACCGATAGAATTTGATTGGACAGTTCCTATTGGTACAGTTTTAGGATCTTTTAATTTATTCCCTTTAGCAGAAAATCCAACTCTTACTAAAGCTAGCGATGTGAATTTTATAACAGAAAATTCAAAAGTTGCCATGGTTGGCATTGGAAACGAAATAAGGGTTTATCCCTACAGATTTATTAGTACGTTTGAGTGCATTAATGACAAGATAGGTGTCCATAATTTTGCATTAACCTATTGTCCTATCACCCAAAGTGCCGTAAGTTGGGATACCAATTTTAGAGGTCAAACATTTATCTTAAGATCTTCTGGTTACTTACACCATGACAATTTAATTGCATACGATTCGAAAAGTGAAACTTATTGGTCTCAAATGCTATCGAAATCAATAAAAGGAAAATATGCCAACGAAAGTATACCTACAGTAAATGTTATTGAGACAACTTGGAGTACAGTTGAAAAATATTTTCCAGACGCTTTGGTCTTTACAAACACAAGTATTCCGTCAAATAAAACAAATTCTATCTCAAATAGAACAAATGATTTTCCAGATGGCGAAAATGTATATGGAATTGTAGACACTAGTTTTAAAGATAATACCGAAATTAGTATATTTAAGTATGATGAATTTACAGGAAGTATAAAAATTTACGAAAAATTTATTGACGCCAAAAAAATAATTGTTGTAGGAAATAAAGAAAACACATTTATTACTTCGTACATAAATGATTCCAATGCAACTTTCACACCCATCCAAAACAGTTTACCAATTATAATGGAAGATAGTAACGGTAACACATGGGATATGTTTGGAAATGCTGTAAGTGGTCCAAGAATAGGTGTACAATTGAAATCGCCTAACAGCTTTGTAGCTCTAGGTTGGGCATGGAAAGCATTCTATAATAATTTTCTCTTTAATAACTAAAGAATTACACACCCTAATTATAGCTTAATATCTTATTATTATTATTTAATAGATTAGGCCTCAAAAACACAAGTTTTTGAGGCCTTTAAAATTTATACTAACCTGCTAAATCACCATTTATAAAAAGTTATAACTACAAAAAAAGATTTAAGTGGTTATATATCAAAAATTAGTTCAATACATAACATTGCTATTAAAAATATCCTTAAGTCTAACTCAGGGTTAAAGCTTTATTTTTTCTGTAAAACAATTTACCATAAGTTAAATAACTTGATTTTATTAATTTAATAAATTATAACAATGAACCTTTGTCGTGTATTTTATTAGTTCTTACAGTTTGGAAAATAAAATTTTAAAACTTTAATTTATTTAACATTAAATTGTCATTTTATGTTAAAATTATTGGTAAATATAAAATTATTCACCATTTTTGACCTTACTAATTCAAATAATTATACAATGAAAACAAAGTTTAGTGGATTTTTAACGCTTTTGTTAGCGTTTTTAGTGCAAGTAACTTTTGCACAAGTAAAAACTGTTTCGGGTACTGTATCAGATGATTCAGGGCCATTGCCAGGCGTAAGTGTTCTTATTAAAGGAACTACTTCAGGTACTGAAACCGATTTTGATGGGAAGTATGTCATTAAAGCTAAAGTAGGCGATGTTCTACAATTTAGATTTATTGGAATGGACACCCAAGAAAAAACTGTTGGATTACCCAATACAATTAATGTTACTCTAAAAAGTAGTAACATACTAGAAGAAGTAGTTGTAACGGGTTATGGAACAACGCCAAAACAAAAATCTAACATTGCTTCGGTTACAATCAGTGCCAAATCAATTGAAGATAGACCTAATGCAAGTTTTGTACAAACTTTATCTGGTCAAGTTTCTGGTCTTAACATTAGCACAAATTCTGGACAACCAGGTGCAAATTCTACAGTAAGAATAAGGGGTATAACTTCAATAAATGGAGATACAGAACCTTTATTTATTATTGACGGCGCTCCTGTAGATCAGGATAACTTTCGTAGTTTAAACCCCAATGAAATTGCAAGTATCTCTGTTTTAAAAGATGCCGGTGCAACTGCCATTTACGGTAACAGAGGGGCAAATGGTGTTATTATTATAAAAACCAAAGGGGGGCAATATAATACCAAAATGAAAATATCTTATTCTGGATCTTATAGTTTCTCTGACGTACAATCTAACTCCTATAACTTAATGGATTCTCAACAACAATTAACTATTGAGAAACAATTAGGTTTAGGAAAAGGTGCTACATTAACAGATGCAGAAATTAGTCAATTTAAAACAACTAATTGGGCAGATGTGTTTTTTAGAACAGCTCAAACAAAAAGTCATACTTTAACTATTAGTAATGGTGGTAAAAATATGACCTCTTTTACATCTTTAGGTTTTCACGAACAAGAAGGTATTGTAGTACAAAGTTCTTTGAAACGTTTTAACCTTAGAAGTAACGT
>CAZGZH010000053.1:0-7388 GCA_964529645.1 uncultured Flavobacteriaceae bacterium | reverse complement strand
CAAGAGGATTACCAATACGTAATTGTCCATAAGCGCTTACTAATTTATTTTTGACTTCGTTGTACACACTTTCGTGGATAATTAATCGTCTGGTAGAAGTACAACGCTGTCCTGCAGTGCCTACTGCGCCAAATAATGCCCCAACAATAGAAATTTCTAAATCGGCACTCGGCGTAATAATAATAGCATTATTGCCCCCTAACTCTAAAAGACTTCTTCCCAATCTTTGCGCTACGGCTTGCGCCACTATTTTTCCCATTCTGATGGATCCTGTAGCAGAAATAAGCGGCACTCTATTATCGGTAGTCATCATTTCACCCACTTTATAATCGCCATTTATAAGATTTGAAACACCTTCGGGCATATTGTTATCTTGCAATATCTCGGTGATAATATTTTGACAAGCCACACCGCATAAAGGCGCTTTTTCTGAGGGTTTCCAAATACACACATCGCCACAAACCCAAGCTAAAGCTGTATTCCAAGCCCAAACAGCCACAGGGAAGTTAAAAGCAGATATAATACCTACAATTCCCAATGGGTGGTACTGGTCGTACATACGGTGTCCTGGCCGTTCTGAATGCATTGTAAAACCATGTAATTGACGCGAAAGACCTACAGCAAAATCGCAGATATCTATCATCTCTTGAACTTCACCCAAACCTTCTTGAAGTGATTTGCCCATTTCGTAAGAAACGAGTTTACCTAGTGGTTCTTTAAGTTCGCGTAATTTTAAACCAAATTGTCTTACCATTTCACCGCGTTTAGGGGCTGGAATAAGTCTAAAACGCTTAAAAGCTTCAGAAGCTTTTAGGGCTACTTTTTCAAAATCCTCTTTTGTAGTTGTGCTTACTTTTGCAATTAAAGCGCCATCAACAGGAGAATATGAAGCAATTAAGGCGCCAGATCCAAAATTATTTTGTCCCGTAGAGGTCCCTTTGTTTTCTCGATTTAAACCAAGTGCTTTAAGAACCTTATCAATGTCGTTATTTGATGTAGAATTTGTCATTTGTTGTCTATTTTGAGTTTGCAAAATTACAACAAATAATAAGCCTAAAAAAGTAATTTTAGTTTGTTACGGGGACAACTATAGACTCAATTATATCTTGACCTAAATTATCTTTGCCTTTCCAAATGTTAAAAGTGTAATCTTCATATTGTGTCACTCTAACGAGAATGTTTTTATTTGATTGGACAGTAACTTGGGGACAAATAGTTTCTGAATCTTCATAAATAATGACACTGATATTTCTTTCTGCACCATTATATTCGTAGTCAACATCAAAAAAATTATAGCAGCTACTGGGTAAATTATATGTAATTGTTAATTGATACGTTTTGCCAAATTCAAAACTACTTGGCACCGCAAGCGATTCTATAGGAGCTCTGCTTAATTTTAAAGGAGGTAGATTACTGTCTTTACTACAAGAAAGACAGCTTAAAAATATAATTGATAATAAAAAGACCTTTTTCATTTTCTGGAATATTAACAATTTTCTAGAGCAAAATTATAAAAGCTTTAGCAATATTTCAATTACTTTTGTTTTTTATATGAACTCTTTAAAAAATTTAGCTCTTTTTAAAAATCATTCTAACGCTGATTTTAATAAATTGGCCTTATCTATTTTTAGATTTCAGGCTATAAATAATCCTGTTTATAAAGCCTTTTTAGATTATGTAAAGTGTGATATTAACAAAATTACACAAATTGAAGAAATTCCTTTTTTACCTATTCAATTTTTTAAAACACATGAGGTTTTGTCTGGAAAGAGTCCTGTTAAAGAAATTTTTTTAAGCAGTGGTACAACTGGATTACAACAAAGCAAACATTTTGTAGCCGATTTATCTCTATATGAACAATCTTACTTAAAAGGATTTTCTCATTTTTATGGCAACATAAATAACTATACTATATTGGCCTTATTACCTTCTTATTTAAATAGGAATGGCTCCTCTTTAATTTATATGGTTGCCGATTTAATTAAAAAATCAGGAAAACCAAACAGTGGCTTTTATCTCGACAACTTTGAAGCCTTAGCCGAGTTGTTAAACTCGCTTGATAAAAAAGGTGAAAAAGTTTTACTTATTGGGGTGTCTTTTGCGCTTTTAGATTTAATTGAAAAGTATCAATTCAATTTAAACCACACTATTGTAATGGAAACTGGTGGCATGAAAGGGCGTCGCAAAGAGTTGGTAAGACAAGAATTACACCAACAATTATGTAAGGGTTTTGGTATTACTAAAATCCATTCTGAATACGGTATGACAGAATTGCTAAGTCAGGCATATTCCAAAGGTGATGGCCTTTTTAAAACCCCGCCTTGGATGAAAATTTTAATTCGCGATACCGAAGATGCCTTATCAATTTTACCTTACAATGAAACTGGTGGTTTAAATATAGTAGATTTAGCTAATCTAAATTCCTGTTCTTTTATTGCTACACAAGATTTGGGTAAAACCTATTCTGATGGTTCTTTTGAAGTCTTAGGCCGCTTTGACAATAGTGATATCCGTGGTTGTAATTTGATGGTTGTTTAAATCACTCTCAATACAAAATAATTCTTTTTACCGCGTTGTAGTAAAACAAACTTGTTGTTAATTAAATCTGAAATGTTAACAGTAAAGTCCTCTTTAATTTTTTCGCGGTTAACCGATAATGAATTTTCTTTTAAAGCACGTCTCACTTCACTATTTGAAGCTAAAAACCCTGTTTCGGCAAAAGCCGAAACAACATCAAGACCTTTTTCTATCTGAGAAAGATTAATTTCCGCTTGTGGAACCCCTTCAAATACATCTAAAAAAGTTTGTTCATCAAGTGTTTTTAGATCGTCTGAAGTCGATTTGCCAAACAATATTTGTGAGGCCTTTACAGCGTTTTCATAATCGGCTTGAGAGTGTACTAATGTTGTCACTTCTTTACCAACTGTTTTCTGAAGCAGTCTTAAATGAGGTTGTTCTTTGTGTTCTGTAATTAATTTATCAACGGTTTCTCTATCTAAAAAAGTGAAAATTTTAATGTAGTTTTCGGCATCAGCGTCAGAGGCATTCAACCAATATTGGTAAAATTTGTACGGCGATGTACGTTTGGGGTCTAGCCACACATTACCGCCTTCGGTTTTACCAAATTTTGTGCCATCTGCTTTTGTAATTAGCGGACAGGTTAAGGCAAAAGCTTTTCCACCCAACTTGCGGCGAATCAATTCTGTTCCTGTTGTAATATTCCCCCATTGATCTGAACCGCCCATTTGCAGTTTACAATTTTCGGCTTGATAAAGGTGTAAAAAATCAAATCCCTGAAACAATTGATAAGTAAATTCCGTAAAAGACATGCCTTCTTTACTTTCGTCTCCCAATCGTTTTTTGACTGAATCTTTAGCCATCATATAATTTACGGTAAGGTGTTTGCCAATATCTCTCACAAATTCAATCAAAGAAATATCTTTCATCCAGTCGTAATTGTTTACCATTTTAGCGGCGTTAGATTTTTGTGTGTCAAAATCTAAAAACTTTTCTAACTGTGCTTTAATGCCTTTTAAATTCTTTTGTAAAGTAGCTTCGTCTAATAAATTACGCTCTGCCGATTTACCACTGGGATCGCCAATCATACCTGTTGCGCCACCTACTAAAGCAATAGGTTTATGTCCTGCTTGTTGGAAATGCATCAATAAAATAATTTGCACCAAACTACCTATATGTAACGATTCTCCTGTTGGGTCAAAACCAATATAGGCCGCTGTTTCTTCTTTGGCTAATTGTGCTTCTGTGCCTGGAATCATATCGTGTATCAATCCGCGCCAGCGTAAATTTTCTATAAAGCTACTTTTCATTTGAATTTGTTGTTTGCGCAAAGATAAAAATCAAAGCATAAATAGCCCTTATAATTGTTATAATTCTTTACTTTCGCTTTATGATTTTAGTTACCGGCGGTACGGGTTTGGTAGGGTCTCACTTACTTTATCAGCTTTGTTTATCTAAACAAAGCATTCGCGCAACCTATAGAAATAAGGCTCATTTGGCTAAGGTAGAAAATGTGTTTTCTTATTATGACAAAAATTATAAAACCCTTTTTAAAAAAATAGAATGGCTTGAAGCTTGTGTAGAAGATGTTCCGGCTTTAACACTTGCCTTCGCTGATGTGGATGTTGTATATCATTGTGCAGCTTTGGTGTCTTTTAATCCGAAAGATTATTTAAAAATGCGTAGAACCAATATAAAAGGCACGGCTAATATGGTTAATTTAAGTGTTGATTTTGGGGTGAGAAAATTCTGCTATGTCAGCTCTATAGCGACACTAGGTGATACTTTAAAAGCTAAAGAAGTCAATGAAGAAAACGAATGGAATGCACAACATAAAAGTGGCTATGCTATAACTAAATATGGTGCAGAACAAGAGGTTTGGCGCGCCTCTCAAGAGGGTTTAAATGTTGTTGTAGTAAATCCCGGTGTAATAGTTGGCCCAGGATTTTGGCAATCGGGTACGGGGCAATTATTCGCCTCTATTTATAAAGGTTTTAAATTTTACGCCACAGGCGTAACGGGATTTGTTGGGGTTAACGATGTGGTTAAAGCTATGGTTGCTTTAACCGAAAGTTCTCTTAGTTTAGAAAGGTATATTTTGGTAAGTGATAATATGAATTTTAAAGAATTTTTTAGCTTAATTGCCGATTCTTTAAACGTAAAAAAACCCAATTTTAAAGTGACAAAATTCTTAGGCGCTGTTGCTTGGCGCATTGCTTGGCTAAAGAGTTTACTTACTAATAAAGCGCCTTTATTTACAAAAGAAAGTGCCCGTTCTTTACAAGAAAAAACATTTTACAGTTCTCAAAAAATAGTTGCTGCTTTAGATTTTAAATTCTCGCCTCTTAAGGGGGTTGTTATTTTTTCTGGTAAGGTTTTTTTGAAGGATTTTTCTTAGTGTTGCTATAGCGCGTTTTTCTTTTAAGGTCTTTTGGGTTTATTAACTTCTTTGCTTTTTTTATAGAATCGCTTTTTATTTTTTTAATAGAGTCTCTAATTTGATTAAGCCTCGTGTACTTTTTTTCTAATTTCTCAATAGTGTCAAGTACTTCTTGATAAATGGCTTTATATAACTTGATGTTTGAGGTATAATATTGGTTACTTTCTTTAAAACGGGTGCTGTCTATATTGTATTTCTTATAAACCAAAGACATGTATTTAATATTCTTTTTACCAGATTTGTTAGGATTTCTCTGTATAGAATTGGCAATATACATATCGGTAAGCAAAGCCACCATTTGGTCACGTGGAATTAAATTTTCTGGCTTTTTATAAATAGTAGCGCTTGTGCATGACAATAAAAAACTTAAAACAATAAATAAAACTACCTTTTTCATATTACCTATTAAAAGTTAAACGTTGTCCTTTTATTGTATTGTTAAACACCCCTTGATTATAAATTAAATTGCCGTTTACAAAGGTATGTGTTATCTTGTTTGTAAAGGTTGTGCCCTCGAAAGGAGACCACTTACACTTGTATAAAATAGTGTCTTTTGTAACCGTTTGTAAGCTTGCTGTATCAACCAAAACTAAATCGGCAAAATAACCTTCTTTTATAAAACCGCGTTTTTCTATTTGAAATAAAATAGCGGGATTATGACACATTTTTTCAATGATTTTAGGGATACTTATACGTCCTTTTTTATGCATTTCTAACATAGCCTGCAAAGCGTGTTGTACCAATGGCCCGCCACTTGGTGCTTTGGTATAAACCTGTTGCTTTTCTTCTAAAGTATGTGGTGCATGGTCGGTTGCTAAAATATCAATTTTATCGTTTAACAAAGCTTTTAAAAGACCTTCTTTATCGGCTTTAGTTTTTACAGCCGGATTCCATTTTATAAGATTTCCCTTTTTTTCATAATCAGAATCGTCAAACCACAAATGATGTACACACACTTCTGATGTTATTTTTTTATTTCGCAAAGGTTTTCTATTACTGAATAAATTCAGTGCCTCTTTTGCAGTAGAAATATGATAAACATGTAACCGAGCACCTGTTTTTTTGGCTAAAGCAACTGCTTTTGAAGAGGATAAGTAACAGGCTTCCTCGCTTCTGATAACGGGATGGTATTTAACTGGAATATCATCTCCATATTTTTCTTTAAATGCTGCTAAGTTTTTTTGAATAGTTGTTTCGTCTTCACAATGTGTCACAATTAACATATTGCATTCTCTAAATATTTTTTCTAATACCTTAACGTCGTCAACTAACATGTTGCCTGTTGATGAGCCTAAAAATAATTTTATAGCGGCCACTTTTTTAGGATCTGTTTTGAGGAGTTCCTCTAAGTTTGTATTAGTGCCGCCTATCATAAAAGAATAGTTGGCATATGACGATTTTGAAGCTATTTTAAATTTATCTTCTACTAATTCCTGAGTTGTGGCTTGCGGAATAGTATTTGGCATCTCTATAAAAGAAGTGATGCCTCCTGCAACGGCAGCGCGACTTTCTGAGGCTATGGTTGCTTTATGAGTTAAACCAGGTTCTCTAAAGTGGACTTGATCATCAATTAAACCGGGGATAAGCAATTTATTTTCGGCATCAATCACAACTACATCGTTAGATTTTGCGCTAATTGACGTGTTTATTTCGGCTATATAATTGCCTTTTATTAAGAGGTCGCCTTCAAATATTTTTCCTTCGTTAACTATTCGGGCGTTTTTTATGAGTGTTTGCTTCATTTATCTATGATTTTGGCAAACCTTTTAATCGCAATTTTATAACACCAAATACAGCTTCTGTAACGATGCTACCGCTCATTTTTGATGTTCCTAAAGTTCTATCTGTAAAAATTACGGATACTTCTTTAATTTTAAATCCATGTTTCCATGCTTTAAATTTCATTTCTATCTGAAAAGCATAGCCTACAAATTTAATCTTCGCTAAATTTATAGTCTCTAGAACTTTTCTACTATAGCATACAAAGCCGGCTGTTGTGTCATGGATTGGTATTCCCGTTACAAATTGCACATATTTCGAGGCAAAATAAGACAATAAAACACGCTTCATAGGCCAATTTACCACATTGACACCTTGAGAATATCTTGAACCCACAGCTAAATCGGCTCCTTGATTAGCACACGCGTCATATAGGCGTACTAAATCTTTTGGATTGTGAGAAAAGTCGGCATCCATTTCAATAATAAATTCGTAATCTCTGGCAAGCGCCCATTTAAATCCGTGTATATAAGCCGTTCCTAAACCATTTTTACCAGCGCGTTTTTCTAAAAAAAGATGTTCTTTAAATGACGTTTGAAGTCTCTCTACAATCTGACCTGTTCCGTCAGGAGAATTATCATCAACAACCAATACATCAAAAGACAAGGGTAAGTCAAAAACCGCCTTAATAATATTTTCTATATTTTCTTTT
>CAZGZH010000052.1:0-7403 GCA_964529645.1 uncultured Flavobacteriaceae bacterium | reverse complement strand
GCCAGTCTGAAAAGAAAAATCAACAAGATTTTGCTTTGTGGAAAAAGGCATCGCCCCAACATATTATGCGTTGGCCTTCGCCTTGGAGTGTTGGTTTTCCTGGCTGGCATTTGGAGTGCTCAGTAATGAGTACCAAATATTTAGGAAACACTTATGATATTCACGGTGGCGGTATGGATTTAAAATTCCCACATCACGAATGTGAAATTGCACAAGCCGAAGCATGTAATGATGTGCCACACGTCAATTATTGGTTACACGCTAATATGTTGACCTTGAATGGTAAAAAAATGTCGAAATCAACGGGGAATAATATTTTACCTGACGAAATATTTTCGGGTAGCAACCCGCTTCTTAAAAAAACTTTTTCGCCTAGTGCTGTACGGTTTTTTATGATGCAAGCCCATTACCGTAGTATTTTAGACTTATCAAATGACGCTTTAGAAGCGTCAGAAAAAGGATATAAACGCTTGATGGATGGCATAAAAATATTGAAAGAATTAAAACCTTCTAAAAGTTCAACTTTTGATGTAACAGTTTGGAAAGAAAGTTGTCATGCGGCTATGAATGACGATTTTAATACACCTATTTTAATTGCACAATTATTTGAAGCACTCAAACACATAAATTTGATGAAGGATGCTAAAGCCCATTTGACACAAGAGGATTTAGATAATTTTAGGAGTTCGTTAAATATTTTTGTCTTTGATGTTTTAGGATTAAAGGAAGAGGCCGAAAACACACAAACCAAAGTTTTAGACGATGTGGTTAAAATGCTCATTAAAATGAGAAATCAGGCAAGAGCCGATAAAAACTGGGCATTATCTGATGAAATTAGAGATGAATTAGCCACTTTAGGCGTTCAGTTAAAAGATGGCAAAGATGGTACTAGTTTTAGCCTAAACTAATTGAAAAAGATATTGACATATCCTTTTATAATAATTGTACGTTTTTATCAGGCGGCTATATCGCCGTATACGCCTTCTAGTTGTCGGTATTCGCCAACTTGCTCGCATTACACTATAGAAGCTTTGCAAAAGCACGGTCTGTTTAAAGGAGGTTGGTTGGCTATTAAGCGCATTGGTAGTTGTCACCCTTGGGGCGGAAAGGGATATGATCCTGTACCCGAGGTGGATAAAAAAACAAACAAATAACAAAATACAAATTGATATATAGTTAACTTTATCATTTAAAAAATAAAATATGCTCGCATTTAGTATTGATTGGAATCCGTCACCAGAATTATTTAAAATTGGCTCATTTGCCATTCGTTATTACAGTCTAATGTTTGTAATAGCCTTTGTCTTAGGCTTACAATTGATGAAAAAAATGTATATAGCCGATAAGGTGAGCTTAGATAAGTTAGATCCACTTTTTATGTATGTTGTAATTGCAACTGTTTTAGGGGCTAGGTTAGGACATGTGTTTTTTTACGATTGGGCTTATTTTAAAGATCATTTGATGGAAATTTTATTACCAGTAAGATTTTCGCCTAAATTCGAAATTATAGGATTTAGAGGCTTGGCAAGTCACGGTGCAGCCGTAGGTATTATTACGGCCTTGTATTATTACAGTAAAAAAGTTATAAACAAACCTTTACTATTTATTTTAGACCGTGTGGGTATAGTTGTTGCTTTAGCTGGATTCTTTATTAGGATTGGTAATTTAATGAATTCTGAAATTATTGGTAAGCCTACACACAGTAATTTTGGCTTTATTTTTAAGCGCTTAGGCGAAGATTTTCCGAGATATCCTACGCAGCTTTTTGAAGCTTTTTCTTACCTTATAATTTTCTTTATTTTATGGAGAATGTATTGGAAAACAGATAGAAAGAAACAATTAGGCTATTTATTTGGTGTCTTTTTTGCTTTATTGTGGACAGTGCGTTTTTTAATAGAATTTTTAAAAGAACCCCAAGTAGAAGACAGGACAACTTGGTTATTAAATACGGGACAATGGTTGAGTATTCCACTTGTTTTAATAGGTTTATATTTTATTTTTAAAGCTTCTAAAAAACCAATTTAGTATTTGTAACATTTATTACTTTAGTTAATAAATATTCTTAATAATTCAATATTTTTATTGAAAGTATAAATTAATTGTTATGTTTGCATAATTAATTTAACAAATCATTAACAATTTAATCATTAAAATTTATTTTTATGAAAGCAAAATTTTACGCATTCCTTTTTGCTATTTTATTGACTATGCCTGTTTTAGCACAGTCTGGTAAAGTAAGCGGAACCGTTGTAGGTGCCGATGGTCAACCAATTCCAGGTGTATCGGTAATTGTAAAAGGTACCTCTACTGGTACTTCAACAGACTTTGACGGGAAGTATTCATTAAACGCTGCTTCTGATGCTACATTAGTTTTTTCTTATGTAGGTTACGAAACAACAAACGTTAAAGTTAACGGCAGATCTACTGTCGACGTAACTTTACAATCTGGTGTTGCCCTAGACGAAGTAGTTGTAATTGGTTCTCGTAACAAAAACAGAACGGTAACAGATTCTCCTGTTCCTGTAGATGTTATTGATGTTAAGGCATTGGTAGCTGACAGTCCACAAACTAGTTTAAATCAGATTTTAAATTATGTGGCACCTTCATTTACATCAAATACCCAAACTATTTCTGATGGTACAGACCATATAGATCCTGCTTCTTTAAGAGGTTTAGGACCAGATCAAGTTTTGGTTTTAATCAATGGTAAACGTCGTCACTCATCTTCTTTAGTAAATGTTAATGGTACATTTGGTCGTGGTTCTGTAGGAACAGATTTAAATGCAATTCCAACAGCAGCTATAGAACGTATTGAAGTTTTACGTGATGGTGCTGCCTCTCAGTACGGTTCTGACGCTATTGCAGGTGTTATAAACATCGTTATGAAGAAATCTACCAACACTATTTTAGTTACCACTAATTCAGGTGCTTATGCTTCAAAAAATTCAGGAGGATGGCACCAAGGAGGTACAGATGGTGAAACCAATGGTGTAAGCATTAACTATGGTTTACCTTTAGGTGACAATGGTGGTTTTATCAACTTTACAGGAATGTTTGATTCTAGAAATAGAACAAATAGAATGATAGAATGGGAAGGTAAAATTTTCCAAGGCTATAATGCTGTAGAAAGAATGGCCAATAATGCAGGTTATGATTTATCAAAACTATTATTACCAGAAAATATGGCTGATGTGCAAAATTTTGCACAGCAAGTACCTTTTTTCTCAACAGGATTAAAATCTGATATAGCTGCTGCTTCAGACATAGGTACATTGAGAAATTTATTAAAACTAGATATTACTACAGATGAATTAGCTGCCAGAGGTTTACAAAGAAAAGATTTCAATATGAAAGTGGGTCAATCTGCCTTAAGAAGTGGTAAAGCTTTCTTTAATATGGAATTTCCAACAGGTGAAGAAGGTACTATTTATTCTTTCGGTGGTGTGAGTTACAGAAATGGTGATGCAGCTGGTTTTTACAGATTGCCTTACCAAAGTCGTGCTTATACACCTGCTTACATCAACGGATTTTTACCAGAAATACATTCAAACGTTATAGATAAATCTATCGCTGCAGGTATTCGTGGTAAAATAGGTGATTGGGATGTTGATTTTAGTCAAACTTGGGGACAAAATAGTTTCGGTTTTGATATTCAAAATACATCTAATGCTACTTTACAAAACGCGACTGGTTTTCAGTTTGACGCTGGAGGATTTGCCTTTACACAAACCACTACAAACTTTGATATGTCTAAGTATTACGAAGACGAAATGGAAGGCTTAAACGTGGCTTTTGGTGCTGAGTACAGATTAGAAAATTACGAAATATTTGCAGGTGAAGAAGGTTCTTATTCTAAATACAACACTTTAGGACAAGTACAACAAGGTCTTATTAATACAGGTCGTGATTTAGATGGCGATGGTATTGCAGACGAACCCGATTATACTGTACGCGACTTTTATGGTAGTGCCAGACCAGGTGGATCACAAGTATTCCCTGGATTTAGCCCTGCTAACCAATTGAGTAAATACAGAAGTAGTTATGCCTCTTATTTTGATGTTGAGGCGCAGTTTACTGAATCTTTCTTATTGACAGGTGCTATCCGTTACGAAAATTATAGTGACTTTGGAAATACAACTACTTTTAAATTGGCTACTCAAATTAAAGCCTCTGATAACTTCTCATTTAGAAGTTCATATAATACAGGCTTTAGAGCCCCTTCTTTACACCAGTTAAACTTTAACAGCACATCTACTATCTTTATTGATGGTGTACCCACAGAAGTGGGAACATTCTCTAATGATAGTCGTGCCGCTAAATTATTGGGTATCCCTCAATTAAAACAAGAAGAATCAAGTAGTTTTAGTTTTGGATTTACAGGTAAAATGCCAGAGTCTAATATTAAATTTACTGTAGATGGTTATTATGTAAAAATAAACGATCGTATTGTTTATACAGGTCAGTTTAAAGGTCCTGGTACAGGTTCTGAGCTAGATAGACTTTTAGCCCAAGCTAATGCAGGTTCAGCTACTTTCTTTGCCAATGCTATAGATACAAGAAGTACTGGTTTAGATATTGTTATTACACATAATGGCAATTTAGGAACAGGTAAATTAAGAACAGATTTCTCTGCTACTTTCTCTAAAACAGAACAAGTGGGTAATGTTCATGCCTCAAAAGTTTTAGAAAATGCCGGTTTAACTGATACTTATTTTAGTAAAACAGGTGCAAGTGGTATTTATCTAGAAAAAGCAGTACCAAGAGCTAAAGCTAATTTAACTTTTAATTATGCTAAAGATAAATTTAACGTGATGTTTAGAAATGTATATTTCGGTCCTGTATCAGAAGCTACAGACAACGTTGCTAATCAACAAGAATTTAGTTCTAAGGTTGTAACCGATTTAACTTTTGGTTATAAATTATCTGATAATACTAAATTGTCTTTTGGCGCTAATAATTTACTAGATGTTTATCCAGACGCGGCTATTCAAGCCAATCGTAGTGGTGGTCGTTTTAATTATTCAAGACGTTCTCAACAATTTGGAGCCAATGGTCGCTTTATTTTTGCAAGATTATCATTCTCTTTAACAGAATAATTATATATTAAATACTATTAAGGAAACTGCCTATATTTATATAGGCAGTTTTTTTGTCTCATAATTATGCTAGAAATCAATAAAAAAATTTCAGGGATAAAACATTCTGCTACTTTAGTAATAAATCAAAAAGTAAAAGAATTAAGAGCTGAAGGGGAAGAAGTTTATCACTTTGGCTTTGGACAATCACCTTTTCCCATACATAAGCAAATAGTTAAAGGACTGTCCGACAATGCCGCTTGTAATCATTATTTACCTACCCAAGGATTGCCAGAATTACAAAAAATTATTTCGAAATTTCTAAAAAAACACCAAGGTGTTACAATGGATCCTGAGGGTATTTTTGTTGGCCCCGGCAGTAAAGAGTTCCTATACCAAATAATTACACTATTAGAAGGTGTATTTTTTATTCCTCAAGGTAGTTGGGTGAGTTATTTACCTCAAATTAAATCAAAAGGAGCACCCTACAAAATAATAGAAACAGATTTTAAGAATAGTTATAAACTAAATACAAGTCAGTTAGAAGAGGCGTGTAAATTATTTAAAAATGAGCAAAAATCGCTTATTTTAAATTCACCTAATAATCCTACTGGAGCTGTTTACAGTGATGATGAGTTAAAAGAACTCGCAGTTGTTTGTAAAAAATACGGTGTTTTGGTTATGTCAGACGAGATTTATTCTCAAGTGAACTTTAAAACAGATTATTCAACCAGTATCTCTAAATATTATCCCGAAAAAACCCTTGTTTTTGGCGGACTGAGTAAAGTATTTTCAGCCGGTGGATACAGAATGGGTTATGTCGCTGTTCCCAATACCTTGAAAGAACTATTTGCACCGCTCAAAGCCTTGATTAGCGAAACTTTTAGTTGCGTTACATCACCCGTACAGTACGCGGCGGTTAAGGCCTATGAATTTGACGACAGTATTAAAGAGTATGTATCTGATTGTGCCGAAATACTGAATTTTATAGCCCACTATATATATGACGAATTATCTAAGATGAAAGTAATTTGTACAGAACCTCAGGGTGCTTTTTATATGTTAATTGATTTTGAAAATTACAGAGATACACTTGCAAAAAGGCATATTTTTAACGCCACAGATTTGTCAAATTATTTGTTAGACAATTACTATATAGCTCTGCTACCAGGTACTGATTTCTATTTTTCAAAAAATTCACTTACATGCAGACTGGCAACAGTAGATTTCGAGGGAGAAAAAGTTTATACAGCTTTTAAAAAAGCACAAAACTTAGACATTAATTTTATAGAATGCAATACACCTCTGATTTATAAAGGCTTAATACAGTTACGTAAATTTTTAGATAAATTAGCTTAGAGAGGTAGTGTGTTAGCTTTCTTTTTTATTACTTTGCAAAAAGTAAAAAATTAGAATCATGGGAGTATCTACACAATCATTATCACAACAAAATATAGACTTAGAAAATAAATATGGGGCACATAATTACCATCCACTACCAGTTGTTTTACAACGAGGTGAAGGTGTTTATGTGTGGGATGTTGAAGGAAAACGTTATTACGATTTTTTATCGGCCTATTCTGCCGTAAACCAAGGACATTGCCATCCTAAAATTACTGAAGCTTTAACGTCACAAGCAAGCACTTTGGCGCTGACTTCACGAGCATTTTACAATGATGTTTTAGGCAAATATGAAGAATACATAACCAAATATTTTGGATTTGATAAGGTTTTACCGATGAATTCTGGTGCCGAAGCTGTTGAAACTGCTATCAAATTGTGTCGTAAATATGCTTATGAGAAAAAAGATATAAAAGAAAATGAAGCTAATATTATAGTGTGTGAAGGTAATTTTCACGGACGTACAACAACCATAGTATCTTTTTCTAATGATCCAGAAGCGCGCGAAAATTTTGGTCCCTACACCCCAGGATTTATTAAAATACCTTATAATGATTTATCTGCCTTGAAAAAGGCCTTAGAAACAACACCAAATGTAGCTGGCTTTTTAGTGGAGCCTATTCAAGGAGAAGCAGGTGTTTTTGTACCGGACGAGGGTTATTTAAAATCAGCAAAAGCTTTATGCCAAAAAAGTGATGTCCTTTTTATTGCCGATGAGGTTCAGACAGGAATTGCTAGAACAGGTAAATTGTTAGCTGTAGATCACGAAAATGTAAAACCAGATATTTTAATCTTAGGAAAAGCACTTTCGGGTGGTGTTTAACCCGTTACGGCTGTTTTAGCAAATTACGCTTGTATGATGGGTATAAAACCAGGTCAACACGGTTCAACCTTTGAATGTAATCCAATAGCAACCCAAGAGACGAA
>CAZGZH010000051.1:0-7416 GCA_964529645.1 uncultured Flavobacteriaceae bacterium | reverse complement strand
TATTTTACCTAAAGCATTAAAAGTAGGAACCAATAATTTAACCATTCCTTATGGTAAAATACTTACAAATGCAGACCTGACTACCAATTTTGACGGTTGGGCATTTGAAGGTGTTTATCAAGAATCTGTAGCTACAGTATTCCCTGATGGTCTACCTTATTACTTTGTAAAAGTAGGTGGAGATGGTACAGAGTTAGATATAAGTGACCTTAAAGAGTTGGGTGATTATATCATCAAAATCAGAGATCCTAAAAATTATAAAACCACTTATAATAATGATGCTCTTAATACTTTAACCATTGCGGCAACTAATTTAACCTTTAATCCGGTTGCTTTAGAAATCAATTATGGACAAATACCGCCTATAGACCCACAATTTACAGGGTTTGTCTATAACGACGATGTTTCAACTGTATTCCCAGATGGCGTTCCGTATTATTTTATGAAAGATGGCGAAACACCCGATTGTACTACTTGTACCCAATATACCATTGGGCAAAATATGGATATAGGTATTTATAACATATTTGTCAAGGATGTTACAACTGATAATTATAAAATAGTAGATGGGGCTAGCAAAGGTAAATTAACGGTTAATCCACTTTCGGTTATTGTAAAAACAGAAAACCTAAGCACATCTTATGGCTATATGCTAACACAAGCTGATTTTACTACTGATTTTAATGCATTGGCGCCTAATGAAAATGCGTCAACAGTTTTCCCAGATGGCATTCCTTACTATTTTATCGATTCAGATAGTACTGAGTTTGAAATGGATGCTATTAAAGAGATTGGGCATTATGTTATCAGGATTAGAAATACAAACAATAACTATATTTTTAATTTTGATGACAGTTCATATAATTCATATGATGTTACCAAAAAGGATTTAAATGTGGTAATCGATAATTTATACATATACGAAGATGATACGCCACTCTTTACTTCTACTATGGTAGGGTTCGTTAATAATGAAAATGTGGAAACAGTATTCCCTAGTATTCCTTATTATTTTGTAGATCAAAATGGCATTGAACAAACCGAAACAGAAGAGGGTGCTTATACGATTAAAATTAGAGATCCTAAAAATTATACAATTATATATGATAGTGATGCCAACTTGTTTGTAAACCCATCAAAGCATGAAGGTAAAAAAGTAAAAGTTTATACCGAATGTGTTACTTATGATGCAACTACAGCTAATGGATTGATGTATACCGTTACGTATCGTTATAAAAATAAAAATAAAGACATCATTTATGTTGCTAAAGGTGTTAATAATAATTTATCAGGAGCAGGAGCATCAACCAGTATTGGCGATTTACCTACTGTATTTTTGCCGGGCAGTCATACGTTTACCATTCAATTTAATGGAGAAAAATTGATTTGGAAATTAACAACTTATGGTAGCTCTCATAAAAGTTCTGTGGCAACTCAAGCATCTTCTTCCTCTCATAAATGTAAAAAAGATTCAGATGATGAGGACGGTAATCAAAACGATGATGACAATTCAGATAATGATGACAATCACCATGATGGACAAGGGGGGCACAACGATGATGATGATAATTCAGATAATCAAAAAATAAAAGTCATCATTTATCCTAATCCAGTGCATAATGAAGCTAATGTAGCCTTAGATATTAAGAAAAAGGGAAAAGGAGAAGTCAAGGTATTTGATGATAAAGGCAGAAAAGTTTTCTCTAAAAAGGCTAAGAATCTCAAAAAAGGCATAAAAGTCAATTTGAGAGGCAAGAAAATAGGAAATTACTTTGTACGAATAAAATACAAAGGTAAAACCTATACTGCCACACTAATAAAGAATAAATAAATTTAGTTAAATATGATTAAAAACTATAAAGTATCTTTAGTTTGTTTGCTTGTATTTTCAATAACATCAATTTCAGTTTTCGCACAAAACACTAAAATTGATAGTTTAAAAAAAATTGTTACAACAAAAGCTAAAGATACGGCTATGGTTACGACGCTTAACAGACTTAGTAAAGAAGTGCTGAACAATGAAAATATTTCAGAATCTCTGAAGTATTCTAAACAGGCTGATGAATTAGCCACCTCATTAAATTATAAGAAAGGAAAAGCCTATGCCTTGAAAAATATAGGTTTAGCTCAGTATTATCAAGGGAATTTTATGGATGTTTTAGACTATTGGTCACAATCTTTAGAAACTTTTGAAGCCATTCATGACACTTTAGGTATTGCAAATCTTGTCAATAATTTAGGAGCCGTCTATTATAGCCAAGGTAGTAATGCAAAAGCTTTAGAATACTATTTGCGATCATTAAGTATTTCTGAAAAAATTAAAAATTCTTATAGTACAGCTCAAACGCTTTTGAATATCGGCGGTTTGTATGCAGAAATGTTAAATTTTGATAAAGCATTAGAATATTATAATAAAATTGAAAAGTATCAAGCTAATTTGAATGATCCGCAAATAACTTTTGGATATTTGATAGGTGTTGGTGAAATATACTATGAAAAAGGGCTTTATAGTAAGGCATTAAAATTTTATAAAGATGCCCTATCAAATGTGCCAAACATTACAATGCGTGCCAATAACCTTATAAAATTAGGAGAAGCTGAATTAAAGCTTGGGAATAAAAAAATAGCCATTGATTATTTTAATGATGCAATTAAAACAGCAAAATCTAACAACCAACAACTTCTTGTAGTTCAGTCTCTAATTGCTTTGGGAAAAGTTAATCAGCAAAATAGTTTAACCAATTCACTGAAATATTATAAAGAAGCAGAAATTCTTGCCAAAAAAATTAAAGCTAATGATGAATTACGGGATATATATGAAGGTATGTCTAAAACCTATGAGTTAAAATCAGATTATTTAAATGCTTTTAAATATCAAAAAAAATTCCTATCACAGAAAGATTCACTTTTTAATTTAGCAACTGATGATAAGATAAGAGGACTTCAATTTGATTTTGATTTAGAAAAGAAGGAGGATAAGATTGGTCTTTTAGAGAAAGAATCTGAGATTCAGCAATTAAATGAAAAACGGCAAAAAATTATCATTTATGCAACAGGTATAGCCTTGTTGTTAATCTTTTTACTAGCCATTGGTTTATATAAACGCTATAAGTTTGTTAGAGAAACAAATCAAATTATAGAAGAAGAAAAAAATCGATCAGATAATTTATTAAAGAATATTCTTCCTGAAGAAACGGCTTTAGAACTAAAACAAAACGGTAAGGTAATGGCTAAAAAATTCGAATCGGTTACCGTATTATTTACAGACTTTAAAGGGTTTACCGATTTTGCTAAAGATTTATCTCCAGAAGAATTGGTTAGTAGTGTTGATTACTATTTTTCAAAGTTTGACGAAATTATGGGAAAATTTGGTATGGAAAAAATAAAAACTATTGGAGACGCCTATATGTGTGCCGGTGGGCTGCCTTATGTTACCGATAACCATGCTTTTAGAATGGTACAAGCGGCTTTTGAAATTTCTGAATTTATAGAAGAATCCAAAAAAATATCTAATGGTAATAATAAAAATTTAGATATTAGAATAGGCATTAATACAGGACCGATAGTTGCAGGAGTCGTTGGTACTAAAAAATTCGCTTACGATATTTGGGGAGATACTGTTAATGTTGCTTCAAGAATGGAGACCTTATCAACACCTAGTCGCATAAATATTTCTGAATATACTTACGAATTAATTAAAGATGTTTTTAAATGTGAATATAGAGGCGAAATAGAAGTCAAAAATAGGGGAATGATGAAAATGTATTTTGTAAGTGGTATTAAAGATATGGACTTATACAATAGACTTGATTTACAAAAAATAGCCATTTAAGATATTCTCTAATCTTATAGTTTTAAAAAACAAAAAACCGTCTCAATATTAAAATTTGAGGCGGTTTTTTTTAAATTTAATAAGGAATATTTATTTTAATCCACCCAAATAACGTTCAGCATCAAGTGCTGCCATACACCCACTACCGGCTGCGGTAACCGCTTGGCGGTACTCTTTATCTTGTACATCGCCACAAGCAAAAACACCAGGTATATTTGTTTTAGACGATTTGCCTTTGGTGATTAAATAATGAGCGTCGTCCATATCTAATTGTCCTTTAAATATTTCGGTATTGGGCTTGTGTCCAATAGCTACAAATAAGCCCGTTACGGTAATATCTGTTTTTTCTTGTGTTTGATTGTTAAATACACGTACCCCTTCTACAACATCTTTTCCTAAAACTTCATCAATTTCGGTATGGTACATCACTTTTATATTGGACGTGTTAAAAACGCGTTTTTGCATAGCTTTAGAAGCCCGCATTACATCACGACGGACAAACATAGTGACACTTTTACAGATATTGGCTAAATATGTTGCTTCTTCGGCAGCTGTATCGCCAGCACCAACTAACGCAACGTCTTGATTGCGGTAGAAAAACCCGTCACAAGTGGCACAGGCGGAAACGCCACCACCACGTAAGCGTTGTTCACTTTCTAAACCAAGATATTTTGCAGTGGCTCCTGTTGCGATAATTAAAGTTTCTGCTTCCACGACTTTATCTTCGTCTATGGTTACTTTATGAATACCGCCTTCTTTATTGCTAAATGCTACTTTGGTGGCCATACCAAAACGGACGTCTGTATCAAAGCGCTCGGCCTGATTTTTTAAATCTTCCATCATAGCGGTACCGTCAACACCATTTGGATAACCGGGGAAATTATCGACCTCTGTCGTAGTTGTTAATTGGCCACCGGGCTCCATACCTGTGTACATAACGGGATGTAAATCGGCACGAGCGGCATAAATGGCAGCTGTATAACCCGCAGGCCCCGAACCTATAATCAAACATTTTATTCTTTCTATTGTATCTGACATAACTAAGTGTATTTTTATTTTAGTTCAACAAAATTAGATTATTTTATGCTTTTAAAATATCTTTACTGATAACTTTTTATAATAGAAGTATAATTAATTATAATATGGATTTTAAAACCATTTTGAACTTATCAGAATTCGAAGAAATATGCGTTAAAAATACAGGTGCTTTATTCTATTTTTCGACTTTAAGTTGTGTGGTTGGAGAAGCCTTAGAGCCCAAGGTTATAAATTTATTAAAAAATGACTTTCCAAAAATACCTTTTTATTTTATTGATATAAATGCAAGCCCCGAAATTGCTGCTAAAAATAGTGTTTTTGTAGAACCCACTATTTTGGTCTTTTTTGAAGGCAAAGAAACCATTAGAATGAGTCGAAATATAAGTTTATTTGAGTTGAATAAAGCTATTTCGAGGATTTATAAATTGGTATTTTAACTTCCGAAAGATTATTTATCAATAGTATGACGTTTTAATGCCCTCCCTATAAAACGGACTTTTTCTTTAAAACTGAATCTTGCTAAATTGACTTTTACAACACCTTTTGTCATATAGGTTTTTTTAGAATAATCTATTATCACATCTACAATTACAGGTACGTCATTTTCTGATTCTTTAAAGGCTTCTTGTATAATAGATTCTATTTCTGAATCATTTTTCATTTTAAAATAAGAAGCGCCAGTGGCGTCGGCTATACCTTTGATATTTACATCTCCAATTTTAGAAGCGGTTTTACGATTGAATGGGATTTTTTGAAATTGTGAAATCTGACCCAATTCACCATCGTGAAAAACAAAATAAACAATGCCTTTTTTATAAGTAGTAGCCGTTAGAATTTCCATACTTGTCATTAAAAAACCACCATCTCCAACTATGCCCACTACTTTACTTTTGGGATTCATAAATTTAGTACCAATGGTTGCAGGAACGCAAAATCCCATACAATTAAAATCTGTTGGCGACACAAAATGACGTGAACGGTTTATAGGTAATAATTCCGCTGCTAAATAAGTGTGTTTACCGTCGTCTACCACAAAATAAGTGTCGTCGTCTGTGTATTTTGTGAGTGCTTCAAAAAAATAACCCGGCGAAACTTTATCTGATAATGGGGCTTGTTTCCATTCGTTGAAATATTTAATCTTTTCTGTTTTAATAAGGTCAGCTAAAGCAGATGACTTTTTCTTTTTTACAATTTTCTCTAATTCTTCTGTCAACAATATTAAAGATTCTAGCGCGTCACCTTCAATACTGATTTTTGTAGGATAGTTTTTATCAAATACATTTGGGTTAATATCAATATGGATTAAATTTTCGGGTACAGTCACGCCGTAACTTCCCGTAGCAATTTCAGAAAAACGAACGCCAACAGCCAGTAAAGCGTCACAATTTTTAAAAGCTTTTTGGGCAGCTGGAACCGCATTAGGTCCAAATCCAAAACCTGTATGTAAAGGATTCGAGGCAGGGAATGAAGCTTTGCCTTGAAGTGTTGTAGCCACCGGTGCTTCTAACATGTCGACTATTTTCACCAAATATTCAGTGGCATCAGCAGCGCCCCAACCCACATACACTCCGGGGTGTTTAGATTCAGAAAGTAGGGTAGCGGCTTCTTTAATTTTTTTTAGGTCAATAGTTTGGTTTTTATGGGTTTTGGTGTAGGGTTGTAGACAGTCAAATTCGCCTTTGAACATTTGAAATTCCATGGGAATTTCTATAAAAACAGGACCCGGTTCTCCAGAAGTTGCAATTTCGAAGGCTTTATAAATTGTAGATATTATTTCATTATGCGATTCAATTTTAAAATAAGCCTTTGTAATTTCTTTTACTAAATTCTCTTGATTCAACTGATGTAATTGATAATGGCGACCACTATCTTGACGGGTGCCTCCTGAAATAATTAACATAGGAATTCCATCTAAAAAAGCTTCGCCAATACCACTCATAGCGTTTGTTGTTCCTGCCGCAGGAACCGTCATTAGGGTACCAATGCTTTTAGAGGTACACGAAACACCAAGAGCCATAAATGAGGCACCGCCCTCATGCGTTACCAATACAGGTTCTATTTTTTCGGAATTATTTAATTCGTCATACAATTCTATATTGTGTACACCTGGAATGCCAAATGTATATTTAACACCAATTTGTTCTAAAGCGTATACGGTTAATTGTGCTCCTGTTTTTTTCATTTTTATTTATTTACTATATGATTTGCTGCTTTTTGTGCTGTAAATATACAAGTTGCTAAAAAGGTGCCTTCTAAAGCACGTTTACCATGAGAGCCGCCACCGCCAAAACCAGCAGCTTCTCCAATGGCATACAAATTATCAAAACGCTCTTGATTATTACTGTCATTACTTTTTAAAACTTGTGAATTCAAATTTGTTTGAATACCGCCTAAACTTTTTCGAGATAAAATAAATTCTCTTATAGCTATCAAAGGATAAGCCGATTTTTGATTTAATTTTTGAGGTTTGAGCGTTCTTTTTTTATCGCCTTTATATTCGCGTGTTTGTTTGATGAGTCTAATTTGTTCGTCATTCCAAATATTTT
>CAZGZH010000050.1:0-7446 GCA_964529645.1 uncultured Flavobacteriaceae bacterium | reverse complement strand
TAAGCTTGTTAGGCTAAAGATGCGAGACCGCTTCGCTGCTATATTCTAACAACCCACCTAGCTAGGTGGTGTGTTACGATTTAATTATTACAAGATTTTAGCAGGTAAAAACAAGTACTACCGTTTTTGTATTTGTATTTAAGCGGTATAGAAAAAGTGGCACTATTAAATTGGGGAGCAAACGACTTTAATACAACTTGTTTTTTATTTGAAATATTATTTGATTTAAAATAGGCCTTGTAAAAATCAGGTTTTTTATAGGTTAAATTTTTATTGACGCTTGTAATAAATGTGTTAAATTTTTGGGTGTAAGTATTGGATTGTAGGTCTGATAAAAGCTGCGACCCCTTTATAAAATTAGCAGAAGAATCAATTTGAGAGCTTTTGCCCTTTCCCAAAAAAGATGTATTTGTGATTTTACTTTGTCCGTAACCCAAACAACTTATAAATATAAAAAATAGTAAAACTCTCATTTTGCTCAAATTTAAGGTTGATTTTGATTTTAAAAACTACGGCCTAACCTCAACTTAACAACTTCTCCTTTGGTAACATTTTTAAAACCTAAGGCAGAAGTATTCATATTTTTTGTAAAACTATGGTCTAATTTTATTTCACCAAAAAAATTATTTTTAAAATCATAACGCGAACCAAATTCTGCAGAAACACCAAAAGTAGGTGAGGTGTCATTAGCAAAACCGTATTTATTTTTAAGGCTGTAATCTAGCTTTGGCCCTAGAAATATACGCCATCTATTTGTGATATTGTAGTTTAGTAATAAAGGTATTTCTACAAACCTATTCTCCTCTATTTTGGTAAAGATTAATTCGTTTTGAAAAGACCATTTATCTGTAAGTTTGCTGTTAAAAATAATACGGTTTGTATTAAAGCCACCAATAAATTTAAGAGTTGATTTTTTTTCTTTTTCAACAGAAAGCGTGTCTGTCTGACTATAAGTTGAAACAAAAAAGAAGAGTGGAATAAACACTGTTAAATTTTTTATGCTTTTCAAAATGTGATAATTTAGAGTTTGAAATTAATCATTAATTATATTTAAACAAACCATATTTATAATCTTAACAAGAATTTAGCTTTTATTTTTCTTTTTAAAATAGACCGATAATGATACACCGATAAAATCACCCGACTGAATAATGAGTCCCTTTGTATTTGGTGACATCTGTAAATTTGAAAACTCATAAAGACCTGTTCTATAAGATTTATAACTTTTATTATAAATTATACTGGTTTGTAACAAAAAACTTTTTCTTTTAAAATAGACACTGGCTTCAATATGGCCACTGATATAAAAAGGATTGCGGCTATTATTGGTGTCTGCATTAAAAATTGGGGTATTGTCGATATCAAAAAATCTACCACTATTAGTTTCTCTATAATAAGATAACGCTAAACCTCCTCCTAAAGAAAAGTTAACAGCTCCTTTTTTTAAAAATATATATTCTGTTGTAATAGGCAGATATACAATTAAATCGTGATTTGACCTAGACCACTCATCAATATCAAAGTTTAAAACAGTTTCTTTTTGTGAAATAAACAATTTATCGGCATCTCCAAACCATTGTAATTGTACCCCTGTTTTAAAATTCCAATTGTTATATTGGTAAAAATTATATTCAAAACCAAAGGCGTAAAGTTTACTCTTTAAAACGCTATAATTTAAATTATCATTATTGGTAGGTGTAACATCTGCAGCAGAAAAAGTATTGTACTGCACTGTAATACCCCATTTGTGGTAATTGTTGAATAAATTTACGGCATTTTGTGCCTCTAAATTGTTACTGTAAAAAACAACTATAAGCAATAGGCTTATAGCTGTTTTTAAAGAATTTTGCCTGTTTACCATGTTAATGCTAACTCTTTTGTTACATTTCCTTGCTTATAAACTCCTTTCATCCCGCCATTTAAAACAACATGACTGGCAAAACTATAGTCATGCCATTTAAAAACAAGTTTCTTCCTTCTCTTTGTTCTTCCATCATTAATGGGGTGTGGCGTGAAATCACAACGTGTATCGAATACTGTGCCACTGAGTCCTGCATAAATATTGGTTCTGTATTTTTTCCAACGCCCTCCTCTTTTTTTATATGATTTGACTTTAGACTTAACTTTGCCATTGGCACCCCATCTGGGTTGTGGCACTTTAATAAGAACTCTTATTTTTTTACCCGGTGCTGTATCTATCCATGCTCTTTTAGATTTACCATATTTGCAATCAAGTGTTGTACTAGGGTTTACAACAGAAACATTGCCGTTACCGACAACTGACACATCACCTGCATTAAATTTTATCAAACTAGTATAATCTGCTTGTGCAATTTTTAAATAAGCCCCTGCCACAACATTTGCCACAGACGTTTTTAAAGCACCATTACTCTTAGCTACACCATTCAGTGAAGTTATTTGCTGTGAGTCCAATTGTTTGTATATAGTAGTGCCTATTTGAACTTCACTAAATTGATTTAGTATTGTTTTTTCGGCATTACTAAAAGCGTATTCTGGTTTCAAATCAGGGTCAGTAGCATAATCTAACACATCATTGTTTAACCAAGCATCTTCTTCAGTTAGATATTTTTGACGTAGAGATTGTAAACCTATACTGTTTTCGAAGTCGGTTAATGGTTTTTCACTGTCAAAATTAAGTTCTTCTTCTTTGGCATTCAGAGCATCATCATCTAAATAATTCCACTGTGCTACAAAAGCATCGTCCCAAGCATCTGCCTGTTGTTCTAAATTATCCATATAATTATCATATGCTTGTTGGTCAATAAATGCGGCAATTGTAGTTCCGATTGCATTACTTTTACCTGAGATACCTTTACTGTTACCATAAGAAATTATTTTTAATCCACTGCTGTCAAAAGCACTTTCTAAAACAGGTGATGAGCTATCTGTATTGCAACTAGTTAAAAGTAATATACTCAAGAAGAATATACTAGTTGATTTATAAATTTTAATTTTATTTAACATAATTTTTTTAATTTTTAAGTTATTAAATAATTTACCGCTTATATCTTTATTTTTTTTAGGCCAGATAAGCGCACTTAAGGGGCTTACAAAAGGTTGTACAGTTGTGTTTTAGAGATTCTGTCCTTAAATATCGGGGGCAGCATGACAACTAGTACAAGCTTTGTTTTGTTAAGTGAGCGAGGTACACTACTTTTGTAGCACTTTCCTCCGGTTATTTTTTGTTTATGTCATAAGCAAATGGGTATTAAATTTAACATTTTGAACTGTTTTGTTTTTACTTTTAACCGGAGGAATTTTTTCTCCGTATGTTAATTGCTGAACACCAGCATTTTGATTGTTACACCAAATGTAAAAATATTTTAAATATAAACTACTAGCGGAAATAGGGAGTTTTAAAATTACCTAAAATCGCTAGAGGATGAATTATTAACACATTGTTTTAGTGTTTATTATGATTTTAAAATTTTTAAAAATGTCTTTTATATTCCCCAGAGATGGGTGTCTAGCGAAATCGCTAGATTTTGCAATTTTTGCAAATTATAGCTAGAGGGGGTTTAAAGTAAAACGGCAGATTTAGGATCTAAGTCGTTAAAAATAGGAATATTATATATTTAACTATTTTAAAAAATAATATAAAGTAATCAGGGCTTCACTTTGAGTGAAACCCTGATTTAGACTATATACTATATCTATTGACGTAGTTTATTGACCTTCTCCATAAACTGCACAATTTTATCATAGGATAATGTGCCTTTCCAATGACCATTGTCTTTAAAATAAGAGCCTACAATTAAAGCATCAGCTACAGAAAGGTAGTTTTCTAAATTGTTAAACGTCACGCCCGAACCTACAATTACGGGTATATTACAAGCTGTTTTAACAGCTTGTATCTCTTCTAAGTTAGCCTCTTCTCCTGTACTAGTTCCTGTAATAATGAGGCCGTCACTTAAAAAATATTCGGCGGTTTTAGCGGTTTCTACCAAACTGACATCTGCGGTTAAGGCATGTGCGCTGTGTTTCTTTTTAATATCTGTAAAAACAGCTACGTGTTCGGCATTGATTTGTTTGCGATAGCGCAACAAGTCGCCTGCACAAGAGTCAATATAACCTTCGTCTGCCAGATGCCCATACACAAAACCTTCAGCTCGAATAAAATCAAGATTGGCTGCCTTAGCAACAGCTAAAGCGGCTCTGTTTGCAGAAGATAGAATCTGAATCCCGCAAGGCAAACCTGTTTCTTTTTTAATTTCGTGCCCAATAAGCGTCATCATGGCACTGATTTCGTGCCCCACGTCATTTTTTATATAAGGCACATCGTGCATATTTTCTATGGCCAAAGCATCGATACCTGCTTTTTTATAAAGCGCGGCTTCTTTTAAAGCTTCTTCAATTATTTGTGTGTTATTGTTTTGGTAATGGGGTGTACCAGGTAAGGCTTTGACGTGAATCATTCCAATTATAACTTGACGGCGTTTGAATATTTTTAGAAATTTTTCCATAACAAAAGAATTGTATTTTGTGCCTTGTCATCCTATGTTTGCAAAAAGCAGAATTCTGTCGGAATGACAACCGATATTTATTATAATTTTATTGCCAACTCGCAATAAAAATGTAAATTTACACAAAAGTTTAGTTCTAAACATTACTTTAGATAAAAATGACCAAACGCGAACGTGAAATATTGGGTATTCTCAAAGATAACCCACTGATAGCACAACAAGAATTGGCTACAATTTTGGGTATTAAACGCTCATCGGTAGGCGTTCATTTGAGTAATCTTATTAAAAAAGGCTATTTAAAAGGCAAGGGCTACATTATAAACGAAGCCCCTTATTTGGTTGTTCTCGGCGGCGCTAATGTAGATATTGTGGGCTTTACGGATGTGCCTTTGGTTTTAAAAGATTCCAATCAAGGAACCCTTAAAATTTCTATGGGCGGCGTGGGGCGTAATATTGCCGAAAACCTCGTCCGTTTGGGATTAAATACAAAACTTATAAGCGTAATAGGCGACGATGCTAACGGGCAACAACTCAAAATGCATTCGCAACAAATAGGTTTGGATATTTTAGATAGTTTGTTTTTAAAAAACCAAGCTACTTCGGTCCATTTGGCCATAATGGATGAACAAAATGATATGGCGCTGGGCCTTTCGGCAATGTCAATTTTCGATCAATTTAGCTTGGCTTTTATCAAGAAAAAGCAGGCTATTTTACAAAAAGCAACTTGCATTGTTTTAGACACTAATATGCCTAAAGTAATTTTAGATGAAGTTGCTAGAAATTATCCTCATAAAAAGCTCTTTTTAGATGCCGTGGCGGGCTCAAAAGCACTACGCGCCAAAGACACTTTAGCGTATTTATACGCTTTAAAAGTAAACCGTTTAGAAGCGGAAATCTTAAGCGGCATAAAAATTACGCAAAAGAAAAACCTTACTAAAATTGCCACTAATTTTCACAAAATAGGTGTTAAAAACCTCTGTGTTACGCTAGGTGACGCAGGTGTTTTTTATAGCAATGCGCAAATGTCTGGTTTTATAAAACCCCAGAAAACCACCGTTGTAAACACCAATGGTGCTGGCGATGCCTTTATGGCGGGGCTTATTTTTGCTGATTTACAAAATAACTCTCTTAAAAAAAGTGCTCAATTTGGTGTGATTTGTGCTGCTGTGACATTGGGTCACGAAGACAATGTACATCCGCTATTACAACAAAATATTTCGACACTATTAAACAATTAAAAATGACCTCCTATTTAGAAATAAACCCAGAAGTAAAGCGCGCATTAGCCGCTCATAAACCTGTAGTCGCTTTAGAATCTACCATCATATCGCACGGTATGCCCTATCCTAAAAATTTGGAAACCGCTATGCAGGTATCGCAAACGGTACGCGATAATGGGGCTGTGCCAGCTACCATTGCCATTATAAATGGCAAGCTTAAAGCAGGCTTAACCAAATCTGAAATAGAATTGTTAGCCAAAGAAGGACAAAAAGTTTTAAAAACAAGTCGCAGAGATATGCCTTACGTCGTTTCGAAAAAACTGAATGGCGCTACCACAGTGGCTTCGACAATGATTATTGCAGAAATGGCTGGTATAAAAATATTTGCCACAGGTGGTATTGGCGGCGTACATAGAGGGGCGCAAGATACCTTTGATGTTTCGGCAGATTTACAAGAACTCGCCCATACCAATGTAGCCGTAATTTGTGCAGGGGCTAAAGCTATTTTAGACCTCAATCTGACTCTAGAATATTTAGAAACACACGGCGTGCCTGTTTTAGGCTATCAAACCGAAGAACTACCCGCTTTTTATACCCGAAAGAGTGGTTTAAAAATCGATTACAGATTAGATTCGCCCCAAGAAATAGCCGCCTTTTTAAAGAGCAAATGGGCCTTAAAATTAAAAGGCGGGGTGGTTATTGCCAATCCGGTACCAGAGGCATATCAAATGGATTATAATCTGATAAACAAAACTATTGAATCAGCGCTTTTAGAAGCTGACAAATTGGGTATAAAAGGTAAAGAAAGTACCCCTTTTTTATTAGAGAAAATTGCCAATTTAACACAAGGAGAAAGTTTAGAAACCAACATTAAATTGGTACTTAATAATGCGACTTTAGCGGCTAAAATTGCTGTAGCTATGTGTTCTTAGTAAGCGGTTAATAAATGAAGAGATGACCACGCCGCAATAAATTGCGGGCTCGTCAAGATGTCTTTGTGTTACTTTTTTTTGTGAGACTCTGTGTAATAAGCTGCAACTGCCAACTGAACACTGAACACTTTTTTAAAGCGTCAGTACTTTAGCAATCATATCATCCTCTTTGTTGTACATTTCGTAAAAGGCATTGTCGTCAAAAAGTTCTCTGGCAAAAACAGCTTTTAAATAAAATTTAATTTGCTTTTTAGGAATTTTATGTGGCTTTATAAAGCCGCTAAGACGTTTTAAGTAAGCTTTAAAAATCTTGTTATCCTTATCAAAATTCTTTTTAAAATCTTTAAATGAAAGGTTGTTAAAATCGGAACGGTGTACGTCAACATAATCAAACACAAAGTTATTGAGACTGTTAAAATAGAGCCCATTTAAATAACCAACTGTATCAATAGGAACAAACACATCTGGGACAATACCACCACCACCGTACACTATTTTACCTTTTGGTGTGACAAATTTTAGCGAATCAACTACTTTTATACTGTCGGCATTTGTTAATTCGCCGTCGTTAAAACGCTTTTCAAATTCTCTAAAATAACCTTTATTCCCTTTGTGATTATAGGGCTTTTGTATAGAACGGCCTGTTGGCGTATAGTAACGTGCTGTTGTTAGGCGTACAGAAGAACCATCACCTAAACTCATTTCTTGTTGCACCAATCCTTTACCAAAAGAACGACGTCCTACAATAGTGCCCCGATCGTTGTCTTGTAAGGCGCCTGCAATAATTTCGCTAGCTGAAGCCGATCCTTC
>CAZGZH010000049.1:0-7547 GCA_964529645.1 uncultured Flavobacteriaceae bacterium | reverse complement strand
AGCACCGAATCAGGTATTTAAAGATAGTATTGGAACTTTTAAGTTACAAGAAGTTAGAGGTATATCACTAGATAGCACTTTCTTTTACATATCCGCCAGAGATGGTAAAATAGGCATTTGGAAAGGCATTCCTGCGGATGCTAATACAAACCCTTTTTTAGTACTTGATTTTCCATCATATCACTCACTAACATTAAGCCATAGTGATGGAATCTATTTTACAAGTACTAATCTTGAAGGACCGCCCTCTATTATTAATATTTTCAAGGTTAGTGATTTGCTTAACGGAAATACGCAACCGTATAAATCAATAACCCAATCTGATTTTCCCCCATTGAATTTACCTAGAGAGGGACTAACTTTTAATGGTAGTTTTGCTATTGCCTCAGGTAACGCAGTTTATCTCTGGAAGAATCTAGTAGATGTGCCTGACACCACTAAAGTTGTAGTGCTCGGTCAGGAAAACTTAAGTTCAAATTATCAAGCTATTGGTAAGAACAGACTTTCAGGTACCTCATCTATGGTAGCTTACGATAATTATCTATGGGTGGGCGAGTTTAAATTTTCCTCTCGTATTCTTCGTTTTAGTTATGGGGCTTTATCTGTTGAAGATAATAAATTGTTGCCGAAAAAATTTAATCTTGCAAATTATCCAAACCCGTTTAATCTGAGTACAACAATAAGCTATCGGCTTACAGCTATAAGCAAAGTTGTGCTAAATGTTTACGACATTTCTGGTAGGAAAGTTGCAACACTTGTAAACAAGGAACAAAAAGCAGGAATCTATAAAGTTAATTTTAATGCATTAAAATTAACTAGTGGCGTATATTTGTATAGAATTGTAGCAGGAAACTTTATCCAAACTAAAAAAATGTTGCTTTTGAAATAAATTAAAATTAAAAATAGTATGTATTCGTCAAATTTTAGGAGTCAAGATAAATAAAAAAATTAATTTTGTTCAAATAATCACCACTGTTGCACAAAGTATTCATACTTAGCGCAATAAAAGAAACATCATAAACCGCAAAAATTATATACTATAGTAGCACCAATGGGATGCCAAAAAATAAGTACCACACGCATGGATACATGCAGTAGCGGGATAAAATAAAAAAAGCCATAACAATTAAGTTACAGCTTTTCTGTACCCGAGATGGCACTTCCTGTCCGAACGGCTGATACCGTTCAGTCGGGCGGGGAACCCATACGGGCGTTATGCCTACTGGATTTTAAGTCCAGCGTGTCTACCAATTCCACCACTCGAGCATCTCTATCTAATAAAGATAGAATTGGTATTATTTTATTGAGCGAAAGACGGGATTCAGAACCGCGACACTCACCTAGGCAAGGTGATATTTTAACACTGAGCTACTTTTGCAATATGTCACTAACACATAGTGTTAAACGAGTGCGAAAATTTATAGATGAGTTTTTAAAGGCATAATGTCCTCTAGAGACATCAAAAAGGAGTACTCAAAAATACTCCTTTCTTTGACATTTTTGTCGGACATCAAAACTATCCCTTGATTGGTTGCTCTCCAGCAGAGCCTATCTCCGTTTTGTTTGATAAATCAAAGATAGAAAAAGGAAAATCGGAACACAAAAAATGATGAAAAATAGAACCTACTTTTTGTCTATTATACCTACTTTTACATCTTTAAAATAATATTATTTTTAGCGTTTAAGGCTTAAATTATTAACAACCGTGAAGATTACAAATATAAAAGATGCTCAGAGCCAATTAAATTTAACTGAAGTTGAATTATGCTCTGAAATTAATCGATTAAGAAAAGAAAAAAATGCTGTAATTCTTGCTCATTTTTATCAAGAACCAGCAATTCAAGATATTGCCGATTTTGTTGGAGATAGTTTAAAATTATCGCAACAAGCTGCTGAAACAGAAGCCGAAGTTATTGTTTTTGCAGGAGTTCATTTTATGGCCGAAACGGCTAAAATTATAAATCCACATAAAAAAGTATTGCTGCCAGATTTAAAAGCTTCTTGTTCTTTAGCAGAATCTTGTGAGCCTAAAGATTTTAAAAAATTTGTAGAAGCCCATCCAGATCATATAGTAATAACCTATATAAATTGTTCAGCAGAAATTAAGGCTTTAAGCGATATTGTCTGTACGTCTTCTAACGCAGAAAAAATTATAAACGCGGTTCCTAAAGACCAACCTATAATTTTTGCACCTGATAAAAATTTAGGGCAATATATAATTCAGAAAACAAGTCGCGATTTATTACTTTGGAACGGCACTTGTATGGTTCATGAAGCTTTTAACATAGATAAAATTTTAGACTTACATAATGAATATCCTAATGCTAAATTTATTGCACATCCAGAGTCTAGTCCACAGATTTTAAAAGTAGCTTCTTACATTGGTTCAACATCTGGGTTAATTAATTTTGTTAAAACAGATACCGCTTCAGAATATATTATAGCAACAGAAGCTGGTATTTTGCATCAAATGCAAAGAGAAGTCCCTCAAAAAATATTGATTCCTGCGCCCATAGCAGAAAATAATTCTTGTGCTTGTAGTGAGTGCGGTTATATGAAAATGAACACCTTAGAAAAATTATATTTGTGTCTAAAAAACGAATCACCAGAAATTCAAGTTTCTAAGGATGTGATTGAAAAAGCGATAAATCCTATAAATAGGATGTTGGCATTATCTAACTAAATAGTCATGTTTAAATTTGATTTTCTTGTTATTGGATCAGGTATTGCAGGTTTGACTTATGCTTTAAAAATAGCTCAAAAATTACCTGAAGCAAAGATTGCCATTGTTACAAAATCTGACGAAAATGAATCGAATACAAAATACGCTCAAGGCGGCATTGCAGTTGTATTAGATCAGATAAAAGACTCTTACGAAAGTCATATTCAAGACACCTTAAAGGCTGGAGATGGTTTATGTAACTTAGATACTGTAAAAGCGGTTATTACAGAAGGCCCGCAACGTGTTGATGAATTAGTGCAGTGGGGGGTAGATTTTGATAAAAATAAATCGGGTAATTTCGATTTCGGATTAGAGGGAGGCCATTCTAAACACAGAGTTGTACATCATAAAGATATTACGGGAGCCGAAATTGAAAAGCGGTTACTGGTTAAGATTCATTCATCACCAAATGTATCTCTTTTTTCACAACATTTTGCGGTTGAATTAATTACTGAACATCATTTGGATTCAGAAAATACATCTTCTAAAAGCAGCTGTTTTGGCGCTTACATTTTTAATCCACAAACAAAACAAATTGAAACTTTTTCGGCTAAAATAACAATGTTAGCTACAGGAGGTGTAGGACAGGTTTATCAAAATACAACAAATCCTGTTATTGCAACAGGTGATGGGGTGGCTATGGCTTATCGTGCCAAAGCTACTGTAGAAAATATGGAATTTATCCAATTCCATCCCACCGCCATGTATCATCCAGAAATGAATCCTTCGTTTTTAATTTCTGAAGCTGTAAGAGGTTTTGGTGCTTTATTACGTGATAAATCGGGTGAATTATTTATGCATTTATACGATGAACGTCATGAGTTAGCTTCACGCGATATTGTATCAAGAGCTATTGATAGCGAATTGAAAAAGAGTGGCGATGATTTTGTTTATTTAGATTGCCGTCATTTAAATAAAGATGATTTTAAAAAGCATTTTCCAAATATTCTTCAAAAAGTAAATGACCTTGGTGTATTTATAGAAAAAGATATGATTCCAGTTGTACCTGCGGCACATTATTTATGTGGTGGTATAAACGTGAACTTATTAGGTCAAACTACTGTTGATAATTTATATGCTTGTGGCGAATGTTCTAACACAGGTTTACACGGGGCAAACAGATTGGCCTCAAATTCTTTATTAGAGGCTTTGGTTTTTGCACATCGTGCCTATAAAAAATCTATTGAAGATTTAGAAAGTATTAAACTTCCAAAACAAATTCCAGATTGGAATGACGAAGGGACTTCAAATCCTAAAGAACTGATATTAATTACACATAATCAAAAAGAATTAAAAAGTTTGATGAATGATTATGTAGGTATTATTAGAACAGATGAACGCTTAGAAAGAGCTAAGTCACGTTTGGATATTTTATATAAAGAAACAGAAGAATTATATAAGAAGACTAAAATATCGCCTCAATTAATTGAATTACGAAATATGCTGACAGTAGCGCATATTATTGTTTCACAATCTAAAATACGAAAAAGTAATAAAGGGGGATTTTATAAATTATAACAATTTAGATGTAAATTTTTAATGAAAGACTTACTTAAAACGAAAGCTGTTAATACTTTAATTGATTTGGCCATAGCCGAAGATATTTACACAGGAGATATTACATCTGAGGCTATTTTAGTACAGAGTAAAAAGAGGACGGCTTATTTAATAGCTAAAGTCGATGGTGAGATTGCTGGGTTACCTTTGGCAGCACTTATTTTTAATAAAATAGATGTTACAATTCAATTTGAATCTTTGGTAAATGAAGGAGATTTTGTAAAATCTAAAACCAAATTGGCTAAAATTACGGGAGACTATAAATCTTTGTTAAAAGCAGAACGCATTGTTCTAAATTTCATACAGCGTTTAAGCGGTATTGCTACAGAAACAGCACAATATGTGGCTCAAACAAAAGGCACAAGTACTCAAATTTTAGATACACGTAAAACCCTGCCGGGTTTTAGATTACTTGATAAATATGCTGTTAAAATGGGCGGTGGGACCAATCATCGCATGGGTTTATTCGATATGGTAATGCTCAAAGAAAATCACATTGAAGTTTCAGGGGGCATAACCAATGCCGTAAGTCAGGTAAGAAAAAAAGTCAGTTCCGATATAAAAATAGAAGTTGAAACTAAAAATTTAGCTGAAGTTAAAGAGGCTTTAGAAAATCGGGTTGATGTGATTATGTTAGACAATATGTCATTAGATATGATGCAAAAAGCTGTATCAATAATTGACGGTCAAACAAAAGTAGAAGCCTCTGGAAATATGACTTTAAACCGCATTGCAAAAGTCGCTAAAACAGGTGTCGATTTTATTTCGGTAGGAGCTCTAACACATTCAGTTGCTGCTCTCGATATTAGTATGCTTATTAAAGAATAGTCTAATTTTTAGTTGGTAAAAAAGACGCGCCTCCTAATTTTTCAATTTCTTTAGCTGATAATTTAAGCACTCTAACTTTTAAAGGAATTGCCTTTAACGGTGTATCTAAAGAATCGGTTTTAACATGAGCAATGCTTTCTAAAACGTCAAAACCTTTAAAAACCTGACCAAAAATCATATAATTATCATCTAGGCGTTTGAGTCCATCTTTGTTCTGAACGATATATAATTGGCATCCCGCTGATAATTTCTCTGGATTATCATCGCGACCCGCCCCAACAGCCCCATAGATATGTCTCAACTTTTTATTGAATTCGGGTTTTATAAGATAGGGTGAATCGCTAAATCCCGCTGGTGTATCGGGGCAGCCTCCCTGAATGACAAAATTATTGATAACGCGGTTAAAAGTAAAGTCATCCCAGTAATGGGTATTGGCTAATTTTATAAAACTGGCTTTATGGTTTGGGGTTTCGTTGTACAACCAAAAGAGCATTTCGCCTTGAGGTGTTTTAATTTGACCAATTTCGTAGGTTTTAATTTTTTTCACACTCTGGCAAGAGAGAGTTAAAAGACTTACTAGTACAAGGTATTTTTTCATAACAATATTATTTAAATTGTAAATACATTACTTTTTTAGAGCACTTATAACCTGCGCCGGAAAAGTATTTTGACTGACGTCAACTTCTTTTTCAATTTTAAAACCCGCATCCAATAAATAGGTTTTAAAAGCAACAGGACGGCAGCCTGTTAAAAGAGATGGAAAGCTTTTTGCTATCCAAAACCAGAATTTATGGACACTTTTTGTGCCGAAAGAAAAATTTGAAATCACCAAACGGCCGCCAGGTTTTAAAACCCTGTAAAACGCTTGGGCAATGGTGTCAAAAGTGTCGGCTGGCATAAGGTCTATCATAAAATTATTTATCACTAAGTCAAAAGTTTGCTCTTTAAAATTGAGCTTTAAGACATTGCCTTCTTTGAGTTCAAAATTCCCATCCTTAATTTTTTGTAAACGTTTTTTTGCTTTAGCTAGCATATGAGATGATAAATCGATGCCTATATTTTCACCTGTTTTATTGTGTTTTACTATTTGTTCAAAAACAATACCCGTACCGCAAGCCACTTCTAAAATGCTTTGCCCCTCTTTAATTTGGGCAACCTTTAATACATGCTTGGCGGCTTTGCTTTCGGTTAGACCACTCCAAACATCATAAAACCACGCTATGTTTTTGTAGCTGTGTATAGTGGTTATAGGGTTGAAATTGCGTTTTAAGAGTTTCATTTTAATCTTTGCTTTTCCATTTTCTAAATTCCAAATACCCAAGATCCTAAATAATAGGTCGCTAAAGTAACAATGACTATCCCTACAAAATTTAAGAATAAGCCTGTTTTAGACATATCGAATACTTTAATCCGTTTAGTTCCAAAAATGATAGCGTTTGGCGGTGTAGCTGCGGGTAACATAAAAGCCAAAGAAGCAGCTATTGTAGCAGGTAGCATAAATAATAAAGGATTTACTTCTAAACTCATGGCTAATCCTGCTATGACGGGTAAAAAAGTTTCGACGGTTGCTGTGTTTGAGGTAACTTCTGTTAAAAATGTTATTAAAGAGGCTATCACTAAAATAATTATAATAGGAGAGACCCCTTTTAACCAGATTAATTGCCCTCCTACCCATTCTGATAATCCAGAAATTTTGAAGCCATTTGCTAAGGCAAAACCACCCCCAAAAAGCAAAATAATGCCCCACGGAATATTTTCGGCAGTTTGCCAATCCATAATAAAACTACCTTTTATTTTTTTTGATGGAATTAAAAATAAAAGAATACCTATTGTAATGGCCACTGTGCCATCAGTAAGGTATTTTGGATTGTTAAATATGTTTGACCAACCTTTAAAATTAAAAGAGCCTAAATTTATATCGGCTCTGGTAAACCATAATAAAGCCAAGAGTATAAAAAGAAAGGCTAATATTTTTTGTTCAGAAAGCCATTTTCCTAATTTCTGATATTCATTTTTTATTGTCGAAATATCAATAGTTGTCCATTTGGCAGCATCTTTTTTTATAAAAACAAAATATAAATAAATAAAGGTTATTATAAAGAGTATGACGGCCATTGGGAAAGCATAAAAAAACCACGAAGCAAAAGAAACTTCTTGTGCCTCAGGAAAATAAATGGCATAGATTCTTACAAACGATAGATTTGGTGGTGTACCGACCAAAGTAGAAATGCCGCCTATTGAGGCACTATAGGCAACAGCTAATAGTAAACCAGTTGAAAAGTGTTTTACAGATTTTTTACTATTAATCTCCTCAAGTTTCATAATTATAGATATCAAAATAGGCACCATTAGCATGGTGGTTGCTGTGTTAGATATCCACATAGATAAAAAGGCTGTACTCAACATAAATCCCAACATTATTTTAGCAGGACTATTACCC
>CAZGZH010000048.1:0-7644 GCA_964529645.1 uncultured Flavobacteriaceae bacterium | reverse complement strand
GGCAGCGGCTAATTCGCCTCCACTTAAAACATAATCGCCTATAGAAATTTCTTTGGTAATAAATTTATCGCGTACACGCTGGTCTACGCCTTTATAATGCCCCGTTAAAATTAAAATATTTTCTTTTAAAGAAAGGGTGTTGGCTGTAGATTGGTTTAAAACAGGTGCATCGGGTGTCATAAAAATGACTTCGTCATAAGGGCGTTCAGCCATTAATTTACTGATGCATTTATCAATAGGTTCAATCATCAACACCATACCGGCACCACCGCCAAACTGTGTATCGTCTATTTGGCCGTATTTATTTAAAGCATAATCGCGCAGATTATGAAAATGAACCGTTACAAAACCTTTGTTTATAGCACGTTTAATGATAGAAAATTCAAACGGACTCTTAATTAAATTGGGCTCTACACTTATAATATCTATACGCATGGGGCAAAGATAGTATTTTGCTAATTATGTGTACTTGTAAAAATAAGATTGGTTTAATATTTATTAGAGTTACGATTATTGTGAAGATATGGACTGGTTTTAATCAGCTATATCGTATGCCTACATGCCAAAGGTAGGCAAGGGCGAATTTAAACTTTTTACAGTTGATTAATAGCAGTGGTTTTGTTATTACTTATTAATAAAACCTCAAACCCAATTGGTTAAATAAAAAATAGTATTTAAAAAGTAATTTATCTACCCAATCTTTATTTGTCAAGGCACCGCCGTGCCCAGAGCCAGGTGTTATATATAAAATATACTGCGATTTCTGACTGCCTTTTTCTTGAAGTGTTGCCAAAAATTTATAAGAATGAAAAGGGGGTACTCTGTCATCAGAATCTCCAGTTATTAATAAGACATTGGGATATTTAACCCCTTCTTTAATATTTTGAAGCGGGGAATACGATTTTAAATTAAAATAATCTTCACGGTTAGAGACTGTTCCAAATTCACTAATATTTGTATTGGTTGAACCAATGGTATATTTTTCAAAATGTAACATATCAAAAGGCGCAGCCTCAGCAATGGCCACTTTAAAAAGTTCTGGTCTTTGAGTAATAGCTGCACCAACCAACATACCGCCATGAGATGCCCCATTAATAGCTAATTTACTGCTGTTTGTATATTTTTCTTTGATAAGATATTCTGCTGCAGCAATAAAATCGTCTATTGCATTTTGTTTTTTTAAACGTCTACCAGCTTTACTCCATTCAGATCCACCAGCCCCTCCTCCTCTTATATTTGGAACAGCTAAAATACCACCGTGTAATAACCAGAGTCCTTGAGCTTCATCAAATGAGGGTTCTACTGTAATACCATAACCACCATATCCATAAAGTAAGGTGGGATTTTTACCATTTAGTTTTGTCTTCTTAAGACAAGTAATATACATAGGTATTTCTGTGCCGTCTTTTGATTTGTATTTTACATATCGCGTTTCTAAAGATTTGGGATCATAAGGCACACTAACCGCTTCGCTAGGTTTAAAAGTCAAGCTATCTAATGAGAGTTGGTACCAAAGATCGGGATGGTAAAAGGATGAAACACTAAAATCTGTATAAGAAACCTCAGAGCTATTTTCGTAAAAATAGTTAACTTTTTTACCTTCTGGGAAGTCGATTCGTTTGAGTAATTTACCAGTTAAATCAAATATTAAAACCAAGTATTTACTGTTGTTTCTGTAGATACAAGCAATTTTATCCTTTCCCAGTCTGTTTACGTGTTTTAAAATAACGTCGTATTCCGGAATAATTTCTTTTGGTTTATTGAGCTCAAAAATATTAGCTAAAAGTACTTTTCCGTTTGGCGCATTCCAATTGGTTCTTAGTACAACATAGTTGTTAAACAATTCTTCAATTGTGAAATTTATAGATTCGTCGTTGGGGTAAATCAGAAAATTTTTAAGAAAAAATGTGTCAGGGTTATTGTTTGCTACAGAAAGGGCTTTAAATAATTTGTTTTTGTATTTATAAAAATGATAGAAAAATAATTTGTTTTTTATTTTTGAAAAATTGAAGGAATTAGTGCCTGTAGAATCAATATTTTTAAATAATAATTTATCTGAAGATTGCGCCGTTCCCAATTTATGATAAAACAGTTTTTGACCTTTTGCTTTTTTAGTGTGGATTTCGTTTTCTTTTGGTTTGTTAAACCTATCGTAATACACATTTCTCTTATCCCAAAAAAGTCTACTATCAGCTCTTAAATATTTTAAATGGTCATTCAATTGTTCACCGCTTTTTAAATCAAAGAAATATACTTCTCTCCAATCGCTACCATTATGAGACATTTCAATAGCAACGAGGTCTTCCTTTTCGTTAACATAACGGTCTGTAATTACAGCATTATCACTTTTATTGCGTTTAAATTTTTTACTGTTTATAAGTGTTTTGTACAAACTCTTGCCTCGTAATCTGTATCTCAAATTAGGAAAACGATCTAATCTATTAAACTTGTATTCAAATTGATACTTACTTTTTAGTTTGTTGTTTTTTTCTACATAGCCATCTAGTTTTTTATTTACAACGCCATAAAACATTGATGCAATTTGATTTCTTAATACCCAAACTTTTAGATGTTTATGTTCTTCTTTAGTTTTTAGTTTGTTTTGTGCCGCAATCCATTCTTTGAGTTTAAAATTAGTAGGATTTTCCATCCACCTATAGGGGTCTTTAATAGAGTCTTTAAAATAAACATCTACAGCATTTCCTTTTTGAGTTATGGGATATTTATATGTTTTTTGAGAAAATAAAGATTGAAAAGAGAAAATAAAAAAGATGGTAAATAAGAATTTGTTCATAATAAACTTAAGATAAAGAGTCTGTGTTTTTTTTAAAAGAGCGAAGCTAAGTTTTTTAGTATTTAAAAGCAATAAAAACATTCTTAAAGTCTCCTTATGTGGACATAAATTCAATTTTTTAGAATGTATTTTCTTTAACCTTTAACCTTTAACCCTTTTCTCCTCTAACCATCCTATCAACTTCAAACATATCTTTTTTAGGAGAGATGTTTTTAAACCCTTTTACTTTTAAAAGCAGACAAACTTCTTTACCCAAATTTTGATTTATTTCAAAAAACAACTTGCCATTTTTAGAGAGGTTTTTATGTGCAAAGTCGGCAATCTTATCGTAAAATAAGAGGGGATTGTTATTCTCAACAAACAGTGCTAAATGAGGCTCGTGTTCTAAGACATTGGCTTGCATTAAAGCCTTTTCGTTTAGTTTAACGTAGGGTGGATTACTTACTATAATATCAAATTTTATGGCTGAATGAGGGAGAGAAGCAACCGTGGTAATCTCTTTATCAGTTTGAGCCGTGCCTGCCGGCAGGCAGGATTGCTTCGTTACACTCGCAATGACATTGTCTTTAAAGTTGGGGTTTAAAATATCAGCTTCTATAAAATTGATTTTAACTTTATTCAGTACCGCATTTTGTTTAGCGATTTCTAAAGCTTGTTTCGAAACATCCAAAGCCCACACTTCGGCTTGTGGTAAATTTTTAGCTAAGGCAATAGCTATACAACCGCTACCGGTACCGATGTCTAAGATGTTCAGGGTTTGCGGTTTATGGGTTGAAATCCCTTCAACTGTGCTCAGGGTGACATCATTGTTTATATTTTGCTCTTTATTTTCTTTAAGTATCCACTCAACAAGCTCCTCGGTTTCGGGTCTTGGAATCAATACCTTTTTATTGACTTTAAAAGTTAATCCGTAAAATTCGGTTTCACCGATAATATATTGTATAGGTTCAAAAAGTTTAAGTCGGTTTATGGCATTCTTAAAAAACAGCACGTCATCTGAATCTATATTTTTACCGAGATTTAAAGCCATGTCAACTCTTTTGAGGTCTAATTTAAAATCGCATAAGCGGTAAAAAAAAGAAGTCACTTCTGTCTTTGGGTATAAGCCTTCTAGTTGTTTGTAAAAATCTAATTTTAAGTGGTTTAAAAGCATCTAGAGAATTATAAAGTTTTTTGCATCCAAACATTACAAGAATAATGACAAGATTGCGAAAGAGGTTTGTTTAAATATTTAAAGCCACTTAATTTGTAAAATGCGATGGCACGCGACATAGATGGAAACGTTTCGAGATAGCAATATTTATAACCAATTTCTTTAGCAAAAGTTAAACATTTTAAAATAATAGATTTCCCAATATTTAATCCTCTCGCTGCGGGTAACAAGTACATTTTAACCAACTCGCAAGTGTTGGTTTTGTCTTTTTTTATAGGTGCAATACCGCCACCGCCCACAAGTTTACCATTAATTAAGGCCACGTAATAAACGGATTTGTCACTCAAATAAGACTCGAATATGGCGTCAGTCTCCTTATCGTAAAAAGCGGTTCCTTTTAGGTTGGCACCGAACTCGGTTAATACTTCGCGAATAATTTCAGCAAGTTTTAAATTGTCTTCTTTTTTAACAAGTCTTATTTCAATTTTATTAGTCACCTTATTGTTTTACTTTTGTGATGTGAATATACAGCAAAAATACATAAAACGATGTTTAGAATTGGCGTTAAATGGCTTTGGTGTTACGTATCCAAATCCTATGGTGGGTTGTGTTATTGTTTACGACAGTAAAATAATTGGAGAAGGTTGGCATAAAAAAGCAGGTGAAGCCCATGCCGAGGTAAATGCTATTGCTGCTGTAAAAGACAAAGAACTCTTAAAAAAAGCAATTTTATATGTCAATTTAGAACCCTGTGCACATTATGGTAAAACACCGCCTTGTGCCGATTTAATTGTAAAATACGCTATTCCAAAAGTTGTGATTGGGGCTTTAGATACCAATAAATTGGTGAGCGGAAAAGGCGTAGCGCATCTTAAAAATAATGCTTGCGAGGTAGTTGTTGGCGTCTTAGAAAAAGAATGTCTAGAATTAAACAAACGTTTTTATGGCTACCATAATAAAAAGCGTCCTTATATTATTTTAAAATGGGCCGCTTCTGCAGATGGTTTTATAGCACCAAAACCCCATGAGAATCAAAAAAGAGAGCCGATTTTTCTCACCCATAAAAAATCTTTGCAATTGGTACATAAATGGCGCGCCGAAGAACAAGCTATTTTGGTAGGCACTCAAACAGCTATAGCCGATAATCCAAAACTAAATGTGCGTCATATAGATGGTAAAAATCCAACGAGAGTTGTTATAGATAGAACTTTAAAAATTCCTAAAAACAGCCACCTTTTTGATACATCTGTTAAGACTATCGTTATTATGGATATTAAATCAAATTTACCTAAAGATACCAATAATCTGATTTTTGAAAAAATCACTTTTGATAAAAATAGGCCACAACAAATTTGTGATGTGCTTTATAAACATCACTTACAATCTGTTATTATTGAAGGAGGGGCGCAAACTTTACAAAGTTTTATTGAAACTAATCTTTGGGATGAAGCGCGTATTTTTACAAGTGATAAATCTCTTGTTGAAGGTCTAAAAGCCCCTGTAATAAAAGGTCAGGTTTTTAAGAGCAAAAAAATAATGGAAAACCAACTTATCTTTATACAAAATGCCACAAGATAGTTTTCTGACTTTAGCAGCACCTTCTCCAGAAGTTATTTATAAAGATAAGAGTAGTAAATTTTTGGGCTATGCTTTTCCTATTGCTTCAGAAGATGCGGTTAAACCTTTAATAGAAATGTTAAAGAAAAAACACCATGCCGCACGTCATTGGTGTTATGCTTGGCAGTTAGGTGTAGCTAAAATCCAATATCGTGCCAATGACGATGGTGAACCTAGTAATGCGGCAGGTAAGCCCATTTATGGACAAATTCAAGCTTTTAAAGTAACCAATGTATTAATAGTTGTTGTGCGTTATTACGGGGGTATAAATTTAGGTGTTGGCGGATTGATACAGGCATATAAAACGGCTGCTAAATTGAGTCTCGAATCGGCTAAGATTGTAGAAAAGGTATTAAAGGATATTTACACACTAAAATTTGAGTACAAAAGCTTAAATACAGTTATGCGTATTATAAAAGAATTAGATGCCAAAATTTTATCCCAAAAAATGGACTTAGATTGCCATATGAAAATGGCTATTCGCAAATCTGATACAGCTAAGTTTTTGAAATACCTCACTGATTTGCATCAGGTAAAAGTTAATAAGTTTTCTTAAAAATAAGGCTTAATCTTGTCAATAAAATTTTGAGGTGCTTTTGTGGGTTTATTGCGTTTCATGTCCCAAAAAACTAAGGTAGTTGCAGCTGTTGTAATGAGCTCTTTTTTTTGATTGTGAATTTCGAATTCAAAATCAATTTTTACTCGAGGTAGTTTAATAAGAGTAGTTTTAAGCGTTAATAAATCATCGTAAAGAGCTGGTTTGTGGTATTTTATATTCATTTCTATCACAGGAAGCATTATGCCATTATCTTCCATCTCTTTATAAGACACATTTAATTTTCGCAACCATTCAACACGTCCCATCTCAAAATAAGCGGCATAATTACCATAATATACATATTGCATTTGATCGGTTTCACTATAACGAACTCTTATGTTAATTATGTTCTTTATCATTAAATACTATTATTTCAAGGTTTGTTATAATACGTAAAAAAAAGATTAAAATCAATAGCAAAATGATTTTTTTTTAACAAAAAATATGCACACTTTTGTACGTCCATAGCAATAGATGTTTTTCTAGAGTTATTATCAAAATAAAGTACCTAATTATCTAAACCTAACAATGACAAAAACGGACATTTCTGTTTGGCAAGCCTGCCTTTCTTTTATAAAAGACAATATTAAACCACAGGCTTATAAAACATGGTTCGAACCCATTAAACCCATGAAGCTTTCTGCTGATGCGTTGACAATTCAGGTGCCCAGCAAATTTTTTTACGAGTGGTTAGAAGAACACTACATTAAATTGTTACGTGTAGCTTTGGTTAGAGAGTTAGGAAAAGATGCTAAATTAATTTACGATGTGCGCATGGAGAATGCTTACAGTAGTAAACAACCACATACCGTTAAAATTCCGAGTTCTAACAGAAAACCTATGTATGGTCAAAATATTTCTGTGCCTTTAGAACTTAATAAAAGAGAACTTAGAAACCCGTTTGTTATACCAGGTATTCAAAAAATTAAAATAGAATCGCAGTTAAATCCCAATTATAATTTTGATAATTTTATTGAAGGCGATGCCAACAGGTTGGCACGTTCAGCAGGAATTGCTGTAGCCAATAAACCAGGTGGCACATCCTTTAATCCCCTATTAATTTACGGTGGTGTTGGTTTAGGAAAAACACATATTGCCCATGCTATTGGTGTTGAGATTAAAAATAAATATGCCGATAAAACAGTTTTGTATATTTCTGCAGAGAAATTTACACAACAATATATAGATGCGGTTAAAACCAATTCTAGAAATGATTTTATTCATTTCTATCAAATGATAGATGTACTCATTATAGACGACGTGCAGTTTTTATCGGGTAAAACGGGTACACAAGATGTCTTTTTTCACATCTTTAATCACTTACATCAAAATGGCAGACAGGTTATTTTAACCTCTGATAAACCACCTGTTGATATGCAAGATATAGAACAACGTTTGTTGTCGCGCTTTAAATGGGGCTTATCAGCAGAGCTACAAGCGCCAGATTACGAAACGCGGGTTTCTATACTTCAAAACAAATTG
>CAZGZH010000047.1:0-7670 GCA_964529645.1 uncultured Flavobacteriaceae bacterium | reverse complement strand
TTCTTAAATAACTAAATACTACACGTCTGTTATGTGTGTTGTCGTTTTTAGATTTTGTAATTAAAGGCTCAACATATACACGCAAGGCTTTGGCTTTTGCTAAGGTTGTATTAATACGTTTGTGAGCTATTAAAGAACAAGCCATATTGGCAAGCATTGCCTTTCTATGAGCTGTTTGTCTTCCTAAATGATTGAATTTTTTTCCGTGTCTCATCTTACTTTTAACTTTAAACCAATGTGGTTATTAGTCTCTGTCTAATTTATATTTTCCTAAATCCATTCCGAATTGTAAACCTTTAATATTCACAAGTTCGTCTAACTCTGTCAAAGATTTTTTACCAAAGTTTCTAAATTTCATTAAGTCGTTTTTGTTGAATGATACTAAATCTCCTAATGTATCTACTTCGGCTGCTTTTAAACAGTTTAAAGCACGCACAGAAAGATCCATATCAATCAAGCGCGTTTTTAACAATTGACGCATATGCAATGATTCTTCATCATAAGTTTCTGTTTCGGCTATTTCATCAGCTTCAAGCGTAATACGTTCGTCAGAAAACAACATAAAATGGTGAATTAAAATTTTAGCAGCTTCTGTCAAAGCACTTTTAGGATCAATTGAACCATCAGTTTCTATATCGAAAACTAATTTTTCATAATCAGTTTTTTGTTCAACTCTAAAGTTTTCTATCGCGTATTTTACGTTTTTGATAGGTGTAAAAATAGAATCTGTAAATATTGTTCCTAAAGGAGCTGTTGATTTTTTATTATCATCAGATAAAACAAATCCACGTCCTTTTTCAATAGCAATTTCGAAATCTAATTTTACAGATTTCTCCATATTACAAATCACTAATTCTGGGTTTAATACTTGAAAACCTGAGATGAATTTTTGCAAATCGCCAGCTGTTAATTGATCGTTACCTTTTACAGAAACAGAAACAGTTTCGTTATCAGTATCCTCAATTTGCTTTTTAAAACGTACTTGTTTTAAGTTTAAAACCATTTCGGTTACATCTTCAACAATTCCTTTAATTGTAGAAAATTCATGTTCAACACCTTCTATTCTTAAAGAAGTTATTGCATAACCTTCTAATGATGATAATAATACTCTTCTTAATGCATTACCTACGGTTAAACCATAACCTGGTTCTAGTGGTCTAAACTCGAATCTACCATTAAAATCTGTAGATTCTATCATTATAACCTTATCGGGTCTTTGAAAATTTAATATTGCCATAGTTAGTATATCATTATTTAGAGTACAACTCTACGATTAATTGTTCTTTTATGTTTTCAGGAATCTGAATACGTTCTGGTACTGTAACAAATGTGCCTTGTTTGGTTTCACTATTAAAAGTTAACCATTCGTATACACTTTTATTACTACTTATAGATTCTTCTATAGCTTGAAGTGATTTAGATTTTTCTCTAACGGCCACTTCATCATTAGCTTTAAGTTGGTATGACGATATATTTACAATTTTACCATTAACGGTAATATGTCTGTGAGAAACTAATTGACGTGCTGCACGACGAGAAGGGGCAATACCCATTCTAAATACAACATTGTCTAATCTAGACTCGCATAATTGCAATAATATTTCACCTGTAATACCTTTACTTCTCGATGCCTTTTTGAATAAATTTCTGAATTGTTTTTCTAAAATACCATAAGAGTATTTAGCTTTTTGTTTTTCTTGTAACTGTACAGCGTATTCCGATTTTTTACCGCGACGTCTGTTGTTACCGTGTTGTCCTGGAGGATAATTTTTCTTTGCGAAAGATTTGTCATCTCCAAAAATAGCCTCGCCAAATTTACGTGCTATTTTAGTTTGTGGTCCTGTATATCTTGCCATTCTAAATTGTTTTTAAAAGATAGGGTTATGAATTAAGGCTTACTCCTTCGATAACCTATAAAGTCTATCTCTCTTTTATATTAATAATTAATTAAACTCTTCTACGTTTTGGAGGACGACATCCATTATGTGGTAAGGGTGTTACGTCAATAATTTCTGTAACTTCAATACCGTTATTATGCAATGTTCTAATAGCAGACTCTCTACCATTACCTGGTCCTTTTACATAAACTTTTACTTTTCTTAATCCTGCTTCGTGGGCTACTTTAGCACAGTCTTCGGCAGCCGTTTGAGCTGCATAAGGTGTGTTCTTTTTAGAACCTCTAAAACCTTGTTTCCCTGCAGATGACCAAGATATAACATCACCACTTTTGTTGGTTAATGATACAATTATGTTGTTAAAAGAAGCTTTTATATGTGCTTCTCCTACAGATTCAACAATAACTTTGCGTTTTTTTGAACTTGACTTCGCCATACTATTTATTATTTAGTTGCTTTCTTTTTGTTAGCAACTGTTTTACGTTTTCCTTTTCTAGTTCTAGAATTGTTTTTAGTGTGCTGACCTCTTAAAGGTAAGCCCGATCTATGACGGATGCCTCTGTAACAACCAATATCCATTAAACGTTTAATGTTCATTTGAATATCTGTACGAAGTTCTCCTTCAATTTTAAATTCTCTAACTTGTTCTCTGATGACGTTTATCTCTTCATCAGTCCAGTCTTGAACTTTTTTACTTTCGTCTACTTTTGCATTTGCTAAAATCTCTTTAGCTCTGCTTCTTCCAATACCAAAAATGTAAGTTAAACCTATAACTCCTCTTTTGAACTTTGGTAAATCAACTCCTGCTATTCTTGCCATAACTACCCTTGTCTTTGTTTAAATCTAGGATTCTTTTTATTGATTACATATAATCTGCCTTTTCTACGCACAATCTTGCACTCGGCACTTCTCTTTTTTACTGATGTTCTAACTTTCATCGGTTTATTTTTTAATATCTATATGTTATTCTGGCCTTACTTAAATCGTAAGGACTCATTTCTAATTTTACTTTATCTCCAGGTAATAATTTAATGTAATGCATACGCATTTTACCCGAAATGTGTGCCGTTACAATATGACCATTTTCTAATTCTACACGAAACATAGCATTAGATAATGCTTCGTTTATTGTGCCATCTTGTTCTATTGCTGCTTGTTTTGCCATTACGCTACGCTTCTTTTAGTTCCCGTTTTCATCAAACCGTCGTAATGACGACTCAATAAATGAGAATTTATTTGTTGAATAGTATCGATAGCTACACCTACCATAATTATAAGTGAAGTACCTCCGTAAAACATTGCCCAAGATTGTTGTACACCCATAAGTGTTACAAACGTTGGTAAAATTGAAAGCAATGCCAAAAATATAGATCCAGGTAATGTAATTCTAGATAAAATAGTATCTATAAATTCACCTGTATCTTTACCAGGTCTAACACCAGGTACAAATCCGCCACCACGTTTTAAATCGTCAGCCATTTTATTTGTTGGAATAGTGATTGCTGTATAAAAATAACTGAAAATAATTATCAGTAATGCAAAAACTAAATTGTACCAAAAACCTTGCATATTACTAAACGTAACACCAATTTGTTGCATTATATCAGACTCAGAAAGTCTTGTTAATGTAACAGGAACAAACATAATAGCTTGTGCAAATATAATGGGCATAACGCCTGCTGAATTCACTTTTAAAGGAATGTATTGTCTGGCTCCCGCCACATTTTTAATATTCCCTGCTACAGTACGTCTGGCGTATTGAACGGCCACACGTCTTACAGCGGTTACCAAAAAGACTGTTGCTAAAATTACCAAGAACCACATAACCAATTCAATTAAAATCATAATCAAGCCACCATTAGATTGCGTGATTCTTGAACCGGCTTCTTGCATAAATGCAGATGGAAATCTTGCGATAATCCCTACCATAATTAAGAGCGATATACCATTACCAATACCTTTATCGGTAATTTTTTCACCTAACCACATAGCAAATACAGTACCTGCAGTTAACAATACCATAGACGATAACCAAAACATACCTCCTGTTAAAAAGAAAGTTGAAGCGGGTAAAGTTTGTTGTAAATTAACAATATAGGCTGGCCCTTGAACAACTGTAATAGCAATTGTTAACCAACGTGTAATTTGATTAATTGTTTTTCTACCACTTTCTCCCTCTTTTTGTAGTTTTTGTAAATAAGGTACAGCAATACCCATTAGCTGAACTACAATTGAAGCAGAAATATAAGGCATAACGCCCAAAGCCATAATTGAAGCTTTAGAAAAAGCGCCCCCTGTAAATGCATTTAATAAACCTAAAAGACCACCTGATGTTTGATTTGACAAAGCGGTTAACTGACTGCCATCAATACCTGGTAGCGGCACATGTGCCATAAGTCTATAAACAGCCATAAAACCAAGAGTCAAAATTATTTTTTGTCTTAACTCGTCAATTTTCCAAATATCCTGTATGGTTGTAATAAATTTTTTCATTTACAAAAGTGTTATAAAGTTACGGCTTCTCCTCCAGCGTCTTCAATTGCTTTTTTGGCTGAGGCAGTAAATTTATGAACAGTTATATTTAATTTAGCTTTTAATTCGCCTCTTCCTAAAATTTTAACTAAATCGTTTTTACCAGCTACACCATTTTCTATTAAAATTTCTAGTGTAACTGTATCTTTAACTTTACCGTTATCTACCATATCTTGAATACGATCTAGGTTTACACCTACGTAATCTTTACGATTGATATTTTTAAATCCAAATTTAGGAACGCGGCGTTGTAAAGGCATTTGACCACCTTCGAAACCAATTTTTCTAGAATAACCAGATCTTGATTTTGCACCTTTATGACCTCTTGTAGCCGTTCCTCCTTTTCCAGAACCTTGGCCACGGCCAATGCGCTTTCCTTTGCTTGTTACAGAACCTGCTGCAGGTTTTAAATTATTTAAATTCATAATTTAATTATCTTATTTAGCTTCTTGTACAGAAACCAAGTGTTTTACTTTATTTATCATACCAAGTATATTAGAAGTCGCTTCGTGAGAAACTTCTTGACCCATTCTACGTAAACCCAAAGCCTCTAAAGTTCTTTTTTGGTTTTGAGGACGTCTAATTTGACTTCTAACTTGTTTTACTATTATCTTCTTTGCCATCTTCTTAATTTTAACCGTTAAAAACTTTATTTAAAGAAACACCTCTTTGTTTTGCAACAGAAGCAGCATCTCTTAATTGTAATAAAGCGTCAAAAGTAGCCTTAACAACATTATGAGGATTTGAAGAACCTTGTGATTTAGATAATACATCTTTTACACCTACAGATTCAAGTACAGCACGTACAGCACCACCAGCAATTACACCAGTACCGTGAGAGGCTGGTTTTAAAAATACTTTTGCGCCACTGTATTTACCTTTTTGTTCGTGAGGTAAAGTTGCTTTTACAATAGGAATTCTTACCAAATTCTTTTTGGCATCTTCTATTGCTTTTGCAATAGCTGACGCCACATCTTTAGACTTTCCTAAACCTTGACCAACAACACCATTTTGATTACCTACTACTACAATAGCAGAAAATCCAAAGGCACGTCCCCCTTTAGTTACTTTAGTAACACGTTGCACACCAACTAAGTGATCTACTAACTCTAAACCGCTTGGTTTAACTCGTTCTACGTTTTTATATTTTTTATACATAATTTCTTACTAAAATTTTAAACCAGCTTCTCTAGCACCATCTGCTAAAGCTTTAACGCGTCCGTGATACAAATAACCGTTTCTATCGAAAGCACAAGTTGTAATACCTGCTTTTAAGGCTTTCTCTGCAATAGATTTACCAACAGCTGTGGCTACATCTTTCTTTGCACCTGTAGCAGTAATATATTTTTCTCTTGAAGAAACAGCTGAAAGTGTTTTTCCTGAAACGTCATCTACTAATTGTGCATATATTTCTTTATTGCTTCTAAACACTACTAATCTAGGTTTAGCTGCTGTACCAGAAACAATCTTTCTGATTCTATGTTTTATTCTTATTCTTCTCTGAAGCTTTGATAATGCCATAATATTAATCTGTATTATGCAGTTTTACCTGCTTTTCTTCTTAATTGTTCTCCTACAAATTTAACACCTTTTCCTTTATAAGGTTCTGGTTTACGGAACGAGCGTATTTTAGCTGCTACTTGTCCTACCAATTGTTTATCAAAAGATGATAATTTAATTATTGGATTTTTACCTTTTTCTGAAATGGTTTCAATTTTTACTTCTTGAGCAACATTTAAAACTATGTTGTGAGAAAAACCTAAAGCTAAATCTAATTTTTGACCTTGATTTGAGGCACGATAACCTACGCCTACCAATTCTAACTCTTTTGTCCAGCCTTTAGAAACACCTTCTATCATATTAAATATAAGGGCTCTGTATAAACCGTGTTTAGATTTGTGATCTTTAATTTCTGAAGGTCTTTCTAATGTAAGATTTCCCTCTTCAATTTTTACGCTAATAGCATCTAATTCTTGCTTTAGCTCGCCTAATTTACCTTTAACGGTAACTACGTTATTTTCATAACTTACGGTTACGTCATTGGGTATATTTATGGGACTGTTTCCTATTCTTGACATCTTATTATATTTTTAATAAACGTAACATAAAACTTCACCACCTAAATTCTCTTGACGTGCTTTTTTATTAGTCATTACGCCTTTTGATGTAGATACTATCGCTATGCCTAAACCGTTTAAAACGCGTGGCATATCTGATGAACTTGCGTATTTTCTTAAACCGGGTGTACTAATACGTTGTAACTTTTTAATTACAGGTTCTTTAGTTATCTTGTCGTATTTTAAAGCTATTTTAATGCTGCCTTGTACAGTATCATCCATAAATTTAAAACTCAAAATAAACCCTTGGTCAAATAAAATTTTTGTAATCTCTTTTTTAAGATTAGAGGCAGGAATTTCTACAACGCGTTTTCCAGCGCTTACTGCATTTCTAACTCTCGTTAAATAATCTGCTATTGGATCTGTATTCATTTATATTAATTTGCGGCTTTGGTTTTTAATTACGACTCTCGCAATTAAACTTCAAACCATTTTATAATTTTTACCAACTGGCTTTTTTTACACCAGGAATTAATCCTTTGTTAGCCATTTCTCTAAATGTAACACGCGAAATACCAAACTGACGAATATAGCCTTTTGGTCTTCCTGTTAATTTACAACGGTTGTGTACACGTACAGGTGAAGCATTTTTGGGAAGCTTTTGTAAAGCTTCATAATCTCCTGCTTCTTTTAAAGCTTTTCTTTTGGCTGCGTATTTAGCTACCATTTTTTTTCTTTTAACCTCACGGGCTTTCATTGATTCTTTAGCCATCCTTATTTCTTTTTAAATGGTAAACCTAATTCACTTAGTAATGACTTGGCTTCTTTATCGGTATTGGCAGATGTTACAAAAGTAATATCCATACCATTAATTTTGTTAACTTTATCTATGTTGATTTCTGGAAATATAATTTGTTCGGTTATCCCTAAATTATAATTTCCGCGACCATCAAATCCGTTAACTTTAATACCACCAAAGTCTCTAACTCTTGGTAATGCAGAAGTTACTAATCTGTCTAAAAATTCGTACATTTTAGTGCCTCTTAATGTTACTTTAACACCAATTGGCATGCCTTTTCGCAATTTAAAAGCCGCTACATCTTTTTTAGAAATAGTAGCTATTGCTTTTTGACCAGAAATAGTAGATATTTCTTCTAATGCATAATCAATTAACTTTTTATCGGCT
>CAZGZH010000046.1:0-7730 GCA_964529645.1 uncultured Flavobacteriaceae bacterium | reverse complement strand
AGGTAAAAAAACAGGAACTAAAAGGCAATTATTATATAAAGGAAACCTGTTGAATTATTATGTAATTATAGCCAAAAACAATCAATACCAACTAATTGTTTTTGGAGATAAAGACAGTTCTGATGAAAAAACGAGAGATGCTTTTGTGAAATCGTTTAAAATATTGTAAAAAAAAACCGACTTAAAAAGTCGGTCTTTTTTTAATTAAGATGATTTTTAGAATAATTTCATATCGTCTAAAATTTTCATAACAGCTCTAACGTGCTCTGCAGAACCTTCTAATAAGGCTTTTTCATCATCATTGAGTTTGAGCTCAATAATTTTTTCGATACCATTTTTTCCTAACTTCACAGGGACACCTAAAGCGATGTTTTCCATGCCATATTCGCCATCTAACATGGCGCACACTGGGAAAATACGTTTTTGGTCTTTAAGGATAGACTCTACCATTTGAGCAGCAGAAGCCCCTGGTGCATACCAAGCAGAAGTACCTAAAAGATTGACAATTTCGCCGCCGCCTTTTTTAGTGCGTTCAACTATTTCGTTTATACGGGCCATAGATAACAGATCTGTCACAGGTATTCCCCCAACTGTTGTGTAGCGGGGTAGCGGCACCATAGTGTCGCCATGACCACCCATTAAAACAGCTTGAATATCTTTTGGAGAACAGTCTAATTCTGTGGCTAAAAAGGCGCGATAACGTGCGGTATCTAAAATACCAGCCATACCAAATACTTTAGAAGCTGGTTTTTTTGCTGTTAAATAAGCGGCATAAACCATCACGTCAAGTGGATTTGAAACAATGATAATAATAGCTTCTGGCGAATATTGGATAACTTGCTCTGTAACTATTTTTACAATCTTAGCATTTGTGGCAATTAAATCGTCGCGAGACATACCTGGTTTTCTTGGAATACCCGATGTAATTACAACAACATCTGAGTTTGCCGATTTAGAATAATCGTTTGTAGAACCCGTAACGCGCGTACCAAAATAATTTACAGGAGAAGACTCCCAAATATCTAAAGCCTTGCCCTCAGCAAGATTTTCTTTTATATCTAGCAAAACAACTTCGTTTGCTACTTCTTTTTGTGCAAGAACATTAGCACAGGTTGCACCTACATTTCCTGCGCCTACTACTGTTACTTTCATTATATATGATTTAAAATTGTGTTCAAAATTTAAATATCGATATTGGCATATTTGGCGTTTTTCTCTATAAACTCACGCCTTGGGGGGACATCGTCTCCCATGAGCATAGAAAATACACGGTCTGCCTCAGAAAGGCTATCGATTGTTACTTTACGCAGGGTTCTAAATTCTGGATTCATAGTGGTGTCCCACAATTGTTCAGCATTCATTTCACCTAAACCTTTGTAACGTTGAATATTGGCACTGCCCCCCATTTTTTGGTTTATTAAATCGCGTTGGTCATCACTCCAAGCGTATTCTTTTTTAGCCCCTTTTTTGACTAAATAGAGTGGTGGTGTTGCAATATAAATATGGCCGCCTTCTATCAATTCGCGCATGTATCTAAAGAAAAAGGTTAAAATAAGTGTAGAAATATGGCTACCGTCAACATCGGCATCCGTCATAATAACCACTTTATGATAGCGCATTTTTGATAAGTTCAATTCTTGACTGTCTTCTTCAGTGCCAATTGACACCCCTAATGCAGTGTACATATTTTTTATCTCTTCATTTTCAAACACACGATGACGCATGGCTTTTTCTACATTCAGAATTTTACCTCTCAGTGGTAAAATAGCTTGAAAAGCACGGTCACGTCCTTGTTTTGCTGTACCACCGGCCGAGTCGCCCTCTACCAAAAATATTTCACATTTTTCTGGATCTGTTTCAGAACAGTCACTCAATTTGCCAGGCAAGCCCCCGATAGACATAACGGTTTTGCGTTGTACCATTTCGCGTGCTTTTTTAGCGGCATGGCGTGCTTGCGCTGCTAAAATGACTTTCTGAACAATGGTTTTAGCATCACTCGGATTTTCTTCTAAGTAATCGGTTAACATTTCTGATACCGCTTGGCTTACAGCGGCAGAAACGTCACGGTTACCTAGCTTTGTTTTAGTTTGTCCTTCAAATTGAGGCTCGGCAACTTTTACAGAAATAATGGCGGTTAAGCCTTCTCTAAAGTCATCGCCAGCAATATCAAATTTAAGTTTGTCTAACATACCCGAATTATCGGCATACTTTTTAAGTGTTCCTGTTAAACCACGTCTAAATCCGCTAAGGTGTGTGCCACCCTCGTGGGTATTGATATTGTTTACGTAAGAGTGTAAATTCTCTGCGTAAGATGTGTTGTAAACCATAGCCACTTCTACAGGGATACCGTTTTTTTCGCCTTCTATACTTATCACTTCTTTAATAAGCGATTCTCTAGAACCATCTAAATATTTTATAAATTCAGCAAGACCTATTTCACTAAAAAATTCTTCGTGAATAGTCTCACCTTTTTCGTCTTTTTTTCTTTTATCTGTTATTGTTAACCTGATGCCTTTATTTAAAAATGACAATTCTCTTAAACGTGTAGAGAGCGTTTCGTAATTGTAATCAATGGGTACTTGAAAAATTTCATCATCAGCCATAAAAGTGACTTTGGTACCGCGAATGTCTGTTTCGCCAACAACTTTAACGGGATAGTCTACTTTGCCTCTAGAATATTCTTGTTGCCAAATTTTACCATCTCGAAATACCTCGGCTTTTAATTTACTTGATAAGGCATTAACAACAGAAACACCCACGCCGTGTAAACCGCCCGACACTTTGTAAGAATCTTTGTCAAATTTACCACCAGCACCAATTTTAGTCATCACCACTTCTAGAGCAGAAACGCCTTCTTTTTTGTGAATGTCTACAGGGATACCACGACCATTGTCTAATACACTTAAAGAATTATCTTCATTTATAATAACACCAATGGTGTCGCAATGACCTGCCATAGCCTCATCAATAGAGTTATCTATAACTTCGTAAACCAAGTGGTGTAAACCTCTTGTGCTTACATCTCCAATGTACATTGATGGGCGCTTGCGCACATGCTCCATCCCTTCTAAAGCCTGAATACTGTCGGCTGAATAATTTTGTTTTTGTTCGTTTTCACTCATAGTAAAAAGTCTGTTTTTGTTTGATTTTTTTAATGACGAACAAATATAAGCAATTGACGGGCTAAAATGAAGTGATTTTGTAGGTAATTATTATAATTATCAACAAATGTTAGTTTCTTTAAAAAGCGCTTAAAAGGCTTAAAAAGTGCCTTAAAATGGATTTTAGAATTTTTTTATTTTGTAAAATAATCTAAATTTAAAATCGTCTTTTAGAAAGCAATTTTTGATATAGGATTTTTATGGAAGGGGGGTAATTTTAGGAGGTAAATAACGCATAATGTAAATTATTTTTTTGAATTTGTCTTAATCAATCGAGTTGGTAACGATAGTTTCGATTGAGAAATCTCATAAAAGAGATACCTCGACTCCGCCTGCCTGACGCAGGCAGGCTCGGTATGACAAGTGCGGTAATATTAGAGAATTTTGACATAGTTTCTTTTCTAAAGAACTTAATTATTGTTTAGGCGGGTTACACTATTTGTCTTCTCTTAAATAATAATCGATTCTTGTTAATATATTTGTTGCCATTTCTTTTTGCTCCTTCATCCAATTATAAGATATACTTCGCCAGCGAAGTGATTTGGCTATAGCATTTCTAATTAACCTATCATTACGAATTTCTTTATAGTCAAAATCATACTTTATGCTATTGGCATTTGTATTGGTTTGATCAAATTTAGAATCAATATCTTGTATAGAAATAGTCTGTAAAGATTCTCCTAATTTGCTTATAATATTATTATTAGATTTTGTTGTTTCAAGATAATTTAAATAATCTTGATTTAGTACTTTATCAATACGCATCAATGTGCCATTTGCAATATTGAAATCATTTCTTTGCGTGTTTTTATTGAGAGGTGTCAGTACTTGTAAATTGTTAAAAGCGAGACTTATAAGTTCATATTCATTGTGATTAATTTTAGAAGTGGTATTGAATAATTGTAATATTTTTTTTAATTTGTTATTTATTTTTAGATACTCTAATTGTCTCCTAGCTAGGGATGTAGTGTCTATTGATATTTCGGTTTTTAAACTTTTTAGAAATTCAATATCTGTTAAATGTTGTTTTCTGTTTTCATTCCAATTATTAATACTTAATGCAATCAAAATACCAATAACCACCAACACTATTTCGCCAATGGCGTATTTTAGGTAGTTTGTAGTTCGGTTAACAGAGGGTTTTTCAGAAACCAACTGTCGTCTTATTTTATTAAAGAGTTTTGCCATAGTTTGTTTGTTTTGTCATTTCGAAATGCGTAAGCCAAGGCGGATATTTGAGAAATCTAGCTATGAGATACCTCAACTCCGCCTGCCTTCCGCAGGCAGGCTCGGTATGACAGTTACGGTTTCATGAAATATTTTGACGTTTTTTAGTTTTTGATTTTTCCAAAGATAGCTTTTTTAAATAAAAATAGACCAATCTATATGATTGGTCTATTGGTTAATAGTCTGTTTAAAGTTATTTTTTAAAAATCTTGTAGCCGTTTTTAGTAAGCCGATTCGTGCACTTTTGCCACAGCACGACCACTAGGGTCATTCATATTTTTAAATGAAGCATCCCATTCTAAAGCAATGGGTGTGCTACATGCTACAGATGGTACCGATGGTACTGTTAAAGCGGCGGCATCCGATGGGTAAAATTCTTCGAAAATAGAACGGTAATAAAACTCTTCTTTACTGCTAGGTGTTTGAAGTGGAAATTTGTACTTGGCATTGGCTAATTGTACATCCGAAACCGAAGTCTCTACCAATTCTTTTAAAGTATCAATCCAATCGTAACCTACACCGTCAGAAAATTGCTCTTTTTGACGCCACGCGACACTTTCTGGTAAATATTTTTCAAAAGCTTTACGGATAACCCATTTTTCCATTCTGTTGGGTGTAATCATTTTGTCTTTTGGATTGATACGCATCGCCACATCCATAAATTCTTTATCTAAAAAAGGCACACGTCCTTCAATACCCCAAGCGGCTAAAGATTTATTAGCGCGTAAACAATCATATTGATATAATTTTTCGAGTTTTCTAACGGTTTCTTTATGGAATTCTTCGGCATTTGGGGCTTTGTGAAAATAGAGATAGCCACCAAAAAGCTCGTCGGCGCCTTCGCCAGACAATACCATTTTAACCCCCATAGATTTTATAACACGCGCCATTAAAAACATAGGCGTCGAGGCGCGGATAGTTGTAATATCATACGTTTCTAAATGATAAATAACTTCGCGTATGGCATCCAATCCTTCTTGAATAGTGAATTCAATTTCGTGATGCACCGTGTCAATATGTTTGGCCACTTTTCTGGCAGCTGCCAAATCGGGCGAGCCTTTTAAGCCTACAGAAAATGAATGGAGTTGTGGCCACCACGCTTTTTGGGTGTCACCAGATTCAATACGTTTATCGGCATAAATTTTAGCTATAGCTGAAGTTACAGAAGAATCTAATCCGCCCGATAATAATACGCCATAAGGTACATCAGACATCAATTGACGGTGTACAGCTGCCGACAAGGCGTCGTGTAAAGCGTCAATACTGGTTTCGTTATCTTTTACTACATCATAATCTGCCCAATCTCTTTTGTACCATTGTACCAATTTATCTTCTTTACTAGAGTAATAATGTCCAGGAGGAAAAATTTCAATTTTTGTACAAAAACCTTCAAGGGCTTTCAATTCTGAAGCGACGAAATATGTCCCATTTTTATCCCAGCCTTGATACAAGGGGATAATCCCCATATGATCTCTGGCAATTAAATAATTATCTGTTTTTGCATCGTATAGCGCAAAAGCAAAAATCCCGCTGAGGTCATCAATAAAAGCAACCCCTTTTTCTTTGTAAAGCGCTAAAATGATTTCGCAATCAGATTTTGTTTGAAAATCAAAAGGTTCTACAAGTGTTTTTCTGAGTTCTAGATGGTTGTATATTTCGCCATTAGCGGCTAAAATAAGCTGTTTATCGGCACTTAAAATAGGTTGTTTTCCTGATGAAGGATCTACAATAGCCAGACGTTCGTGCGCTAAAATAGCTTTATCATCAGCGTAAATACCGCTCCAATCGGGGCCACGATGACGTATTTTTTTAGACATTTCTAAAAGTTGAGGTCTTAAAGTTTCTGCTTTTTGTTTTAATTCGAAGGCGCATACAATTCCGCACATAATTATTTGTTTAAATATATAATGCAAATAACCGTAAACTATATCATATATTAATTATAAATTCTATTAAAGGTTAAATATATTAAGTATAAATACTAAATAAGCAGTAAAATGTAAGTAAAAAATCAATTTTTAAATACTCTTATTAAAATGTTAAACTTTTAAAACAGATTTTTTTTGTAGGTCTTAATGATTAGTTTTACGCCAACTAATTAAAAAAATTATGAAAAATTTAAAAATATCTGGCTTATTGGTAGTCATTTTCATGTTCCTAGGAACATTGACAAGTTGTGCACAAGATGGTGTAAAATTCTCAAAATTAGACCCAAGCCCTGCAGATATCTCTCTTTTAAGGCTTGAAAAGGGCGCTCCTGTAGCCGTTAAAGTTGTGTATGGACGTCCACAGAAAAAAGGGCGTGCTATATTTGGTGCTTTAGTTCCTTATAATAAGATATGGCGTACTGGTGCCAATGAAGCTACTGAAGTGACTTTTTATAAAGACGCCACATTTGGCGGTAAAAAAGTACCCGCAGGCACTTATGTGTTGCATACTATTCCTGGCGAAAAAGAGTGGACTGTTATTTTGAATAAAAACCTCAATGTTTGGGGGGCTTACCAATATAAACAAGAAGCCGATTTAGTCCGATTTAAAGTTAAACCATCTAAAGCAGATGAGGCCTTAGAAGCTTTTTCTATAGCCTTTGATAATGGTGAAAATAAAGCTATGGTTTTAGGATGGGACAAAACACGTGTTGTTATTCCTTTAAAGTTTTAAAGAAGTTTGCTCAATGTTATATTGAGAACTTTCTGTCGTAAATACGGCGAAGACAAAATCTCTCACTTTGTAAATAAACCGCACATCGTGCGGTTTATTTTATGAAAATTTTCTCGATATTTTTCAAAAATAAATTTTAAAAAACTAGAAATGACGCAAGGTCAAGTACAAGATGCTATCACATTTTTTCGCCGTTTATATAAGTAGCTTCAATTTTTGTTTGAGGCACTTTATGAATACCAACCGTCATAATATCTTGATTTAAAATGACAAAGTCGGCCATTTTACCCACTTCAATACTGCCTTTTTCACCTTCTTCAAAATTGCTATAAGCAGCCCAAATGGTCATCCCCTTTAAGGTTTCTTCGCGCGTTAAAGCATTCTTCATCTGAAAGCCTTTTTCTGGGTAATTGTTTAAATCTTGTCGGGCTACAGCCGCATAAAATGTCAACATAGGATTGACCTTTTCAACAGGAAAATCAGTTCCCAAAGCCACTTTGCCGTATTGTTTGAGCAAGTCTTTGTAAGCATAAGCCCCTTTTAAACGGTCGGCACCTAAGCGGTTACCAGCCCAATACATATCGCTTGTGGCATGGGTAGATTGCACAGAAGGTACCACATATTTAAAATATTTAAAATCTTCAGGTGAGACTATTTGGGCATGCTCTATGCGCCAACGAC
>CAZGZH010000045.1:0-7770 GCA_964529645.1 uncultured Flavobacteriaceae bacterium | reverse complement strand
TCGCGTTTACTGAGTTTGCCTTTGCCTACAGGTTTTAAAATTAGCGGTAGGTGTGCAAATTGAGGTGTTTCCCAACCAAATGCGCGGTATAAAAGGACGTGTAAAGCTAAAGAAGGCAACCATTCTTCGCCGCGTATAACATGGCTAATTTCCATAAGGTGGTCATCAACAATATTGGCTAAATGATACGTTGGCATCCCGTCGCTTTTAAAGAGAATTTTATCGTCTAAAACGTTAGTATCAATCGTCATTTTACCACGAATAATATCGTTCAAGACCAATTCTTCATTTGTAGGGGTTTTAAAACGGATGACAAAAGGAGTGTTGTTATTTAATTTATTTAAGACTTCATCCGCGCTAAGCGCTAAAGAATTATCTAATTTTAACCGATTGTGATGGTTGTAGATAAACGTTTTTCCTTTAGCTTCATGGTCTTTTCTGTGAAAATTTAAAGAATCGGCACTATCAAAAGCGTAGTAGGCATGTCCTTTTTTAATAAGCGCGTCGGCGTATTGTTTATACAAATCTTTACGTTCGCTTTGGCGATAAGGACCACAGTTTCCTTCTTTACCAACACCTTCGTCAAACGGAATACCACACCAGTTTAAAGATTCTATGATATATTTTTCAGCGCCTTTTACAAAGCGATTTTGATCTGTATCTTCTATTCTTAAAATAAAAGCACCCTTATTTTTCTTGGCAAATAAATAATTAAACAAAGCGGTTCTTACACCCCCAATATGTAAGGGGCCAGTTGGGCTTGGCGCAAAACGTACTCTAACAGGTTGATTCATCTAAACACATTTTAAAGTGCAAAGATAAATTATAGTGTGGAACATGAAATTTTATTCTAACAAAAGATATTTTTTAAAACGATTCTGAAAAAAGAACTTTAAATATTAAATAGAAATTAAAGGTTAAAGCGATCAAAAAGACGACGCTCATGACGATTAAAATACGTTTTTTAGCTTTATAGTTTTTAATATAAGTCATTTTAATTCTTAATATGAAGTCAAAGATATAAATCATAACCATCTAGTTAACAAGCATATTACCTAATAGCAAAGGGGAAAATCCCCCTTTTTAGCCAATAAAACTCTTGTTGGACTTAGAAATAACTATATTTGATATTCTTTAATTAAAAAACTAATAATAATGAAAAAACCAAAGAACTTAATTACAAAAGAACGTGCTATTGAATTATGTGAAGCGCACGCAGGTAAACACAAAGCTATTAGTAGCGCTATTGGCAAACAAGATAATCGCTCAACTTGGTACTCTTTAGAAGAGTTAAAAGAATATATAGCTTATATTGAGACCCAAGGCAGAGAAAAGGGTTATAACGTAGATGGTATCCGTTTTTATATTGGCTCTTATCCTGAAAATGATAGAATTTCTGGAAAAAGTAATTCTACAACAATATTTTTAGCGCCAACGGGCAATAAAGTAACACGCGCAAGGACAATGAAAATGGCAGCGCCAACAGCGAGTCCTGATATTACAGAAATAGGTCCTTTTAATTTTGGACATGATGGTAACCCTCCAGGTTCTGATTACCCAAATTAATATTTTATGAGTACAGATTTACTTGCTAATAGTATAGTTTTATTATTGATAATAACTTTTATAATAGGCGTTTATAATTATAAAAACTATAAACACACTTTTAATAAATACTTTTTATATTTTTTAGGATACGGCATCGCCACAGAAATATTTGGCGCAAATTTTTATAAATTGTTTGATTTTTCTAACCATATTGTTTATAATTTTTACGCACTGGTTCAGTTTCTGTTTTATTTATGGCTATTTTCTAAATATTTAAAAAATAGCACCAACAAAAAAATAGTAAAATATTTTAAATATTTAACATTCTTGTTTTTTGTCATAAACAGTCTATTTGCCCAAAGTATTATTGAAGTTTCTCAATCTTATTTCTTTTTCTTTAGCGGCATTCTACTCATTATAACCATTCTCTTATTTTTTGTTGAGATATTAAATAGCGACAGTATTTTAAAAATTAAAAACCTATTAATATTTTGGATAGCCATTGGCGTATTGCTGTTTCAGTTGGGTTTTATACCTGTTTTTATGGCACATAAATATATAAATTACACGCATGGTTTTACTTACGGATATATACTATTGCTTTTAAATATTATATCATGCGGCAGTTTTAGTTTAGGATTTATATGGGCTAAAAAAGGAGTTGATTATTAAATAAGGTTACATCACCTTTAAGGAATGTTACTTTATCATAGAGAAGATGATTATATTTTATTATTTTTTAATCTTAATAACCACAACGTATTGTAGTTTGGGCTTTGTATGGACAAAGAAGAATTAAAATTACTTATTTTTAGTATATCGTTAGTATTGGTAATACTGGGCGGATGTATCGTGTTGCTTTTTTTGTATTTTCAGAAGAAAAAAGCAACATACCTTCAACAACGGGCCGAAGAAAAAAAAAGGTATGAAGAAGAAATTACACTATCTCAAATTGAAATTAGAGAAAAAATATTAGAAAATATCAGCTGGGAAATTCATGATAATGTGGGGCAACTGCTGTCTGTAGCTAAAATGCAACTTAATGTTTTTCAGTGGAGTTTGAACGATGAGCAACAAAAAGAACTCAAAGAGACAAATGATTTAATAGGTAAAAGTTTACAGGAGTTAAGAAATTTAGCCAAATCTTTAAACCCGGCCAATTTTAGGACTCTTGGCTTTTTAAAAGCCGTTAAAATGGAATTAAATCGCTATAACAGAATGAATTTTATTGAGGCAAAATTAGAAGTATTAGGAAAACCGTATAAACTCAAAAACAAGAATAGTATTATTCTCTTTAGAATTGTACAAGAATTTTTTAACAACTCTCTTAAGCATTCAAAAAGCTCAAAATTATACGTAAACCTCAATTACAAACCTGAATTTTTAGAAATAAAAGCAGAAGATAATGGTATAGGATTTGACATGCAAAGTAAAAAGAAACAAGGAGGGCTTGGCTTAGAAACCATGAAGAGCCGTGCCAAACTAATAGGCGCATCATTTAAGCTGGAATCTAAAATAAATAAAGGAACTTGTATTTTTATAAATTATAAACGCACTTAAAAATGAATAAAACACCCATATTAATTGTAGATGACCACCTGTTATTTTCTCAAGCTCTAACGGGATTAATAAAAAAATTCAAAAACTTTGAAGTTATAGACCAGTTAGGTAATGGTCAAAAGCTCATAAACTATTTTAAGGCAGAAAATCCTTTACCAGAAATTGTTTTAATGGATGTAAACATGCCTATTGTAGACGGCATAGAAGCTACAGAATGGCTTAAAGAAAACTATCCTGACGTTAAAGTTTTGGCACTTACCATGAATGACGAGGAGCCCGTAATTATTAAAATGTTGTTAGCAGGTGCTTGTGGCTATTTGTTAAAAGATATCCATCCTAAAATATTATTAGAAGCCTTAAAGCAGATAAAAGAAAAAGGGGTTTTTTACACAGACGACATAACAGAGACCCTTATCAAAGCTCGGAAAAGTAAACCTGTTGAATTAAAACAAAGAGAAATAACTTTTTTAGAACTGGCTTGTTCAGATTTAACGTACAAACAAATAGCACATCAGATGTCTTTAAGTCCTAAAACTATTGACGGTTACAGAGAGGTTTTATTTGATAAATTTAATGTAGCAAGTCGTGTAGGGATGGTGCTTTACGCCATAAAAGAAAAACTTGTAGAGATATAAAAAGAATACTATAACTTTGTTGATTAGTAGTTTTTTAATAAAAAATATAAAACTACTTAAAGTTATATGGACAACGTAGACCTGATACATAAAAAACTTGCGGCTTTTATAAGAAAATATTATTCTAATATTTTAATTAAAGGATGTGTTGTATTTGTGGTTTTAGGACTGTCCTATTTTTTATTTACCCTATTTTTAGAATACGTTTTTTGGTTGAAACCATTTTATAGGACGCTTTTATTTTGGTTGTTTATTACGGTTGAGATAGGCTTGTTGGTGTTTTATATAATACTACCCATTTTAAAATTATTAGGTCTAAAAAAAGGCATTAATACTTTTCAAGCCTCTAAAATTATTGGCGCTCATTTTAAAGAAGTTGACGATAAATTATTAAATCTTATCCAGTTAGAACACACTAATCAACAATCTGATTTACTTTTAGCCAGTATAGCTCAAAAAGCTACAAAATTGCAAAATATCAGTTTTACAAAAGCAATAGATTTTAAAAAGAATCTTTACCTCTCTAAATACCTATTACTCCCTTTTATAATTATAATTTTGGTTTTAGTTTCTGGAAAAGCAAACCCTTTTAAAGAAAGCCTTAATCGCATTGTGCACTACCAAAATACGTTTACACCTCCAGCACCTTTTACTTTTAATGTTTTAAATAAAGAATTAAAAGTTATTGAAGGTCAGGATTTAAGAATAAATGTTGCTACCAAAGGTTCTATAACACCCAATCAAGCTGAAATAATTGTAGGCAGTCAGCATTATTTTTTAAAGCAGGATACACTTGGATTCTTTAGTTTTTTATTTGAAAACGTTACAGAAGATTTTACTTTTAACTTGCAATCAAACAATGTGCAATCGCGTCCTTATAGTGTAAAAGTCTTGCGTAAACCGATTATTTCGCTATTTAAAATGCATTTAGATTATCCTAAATACACTCATAGGAATGATGTAGATATCAATAATACAGGCAATGCTACTGTGCCAGAAGGCACAATTATAAAATGGCAGCTGCAAACCAAACAAACAAGTGAAATTAGCTTTATAAGTGCTAAAACATACAGGTTTTTTAAAAAGAACACTGCTGATAATTTTAGTTACTTTAAGCGTTTATTTAAAACTCTTAACTACAAAATAAGCACTTCAAACAAACATTTAAAAAACTTTGAAAAGCTCTCCTATACTGTTTTGGTTGTAAAAGATGAGTTTCCTAAAATAACGGTCACTTCAGATATAGATTCTGTAAATTATGGTGTCGCACAATTTGCTGGTCAAATTAGTGATGATTACGGTTTGTCAAAACTCGAATTGGTTTATTATAAAACGGCCACTCCTAAAGAGAAAGAACGCAAAAGTATCGCTATAAAAAGCACTATTTTCGATACTTTTTATTATGTATTAAATCCCAAGGACAAAGATTTAAATTTGATTCAAGGACAGGATTATAGTTTTTATTTTGAAGTTTACGACAACGACGCTGTAAATGGCTCAAAATCTGCAAAAAGCCCAATCTTTAAATATTACAATAAAACCGATTTAGAACTCACTAAGGCGAGTTTAAATGCACAAAAAAAGAGCATTAATGCGCTTCAGGGTGATAAAAACACTGTTAAAGAAATAGAAAAGAGTTTAAAATCACTAACCAATAAACTTAAAAATCAAGCCAATTTTAAATGGAATGACGCCAAGCAAATAAAAGAACTTTTAAAGCGGAGGCAAAAAGAACAAAACCTCATAAATAATCATTTAAAAGACTTACAAAAAAACCTCAATAAAGACAATTTAAAAGAAGACGCTCTTAAAAACCAAAAAGACAATTTAAATAAAAGACTAGAAGAAGCCAAGGAACTTCTTAAAAAAGAGCAGACATTAGAAGAATTAAAAAAACTAGCTGAAAAATTAGACAAAGATGGGCTCTTAAATAAGCTTAAAAAATTCAACCAACAAAGCAAACAAAACAAACGCACTTTAGAACGTATTTTAGAGCTTACCAAACGGTTTTATATAGATAAAAAACTTACAAATATTAGTAAAAACCTAGAGCATTTAAGTTCAAAACAAGATTCACTAGCCACATCTAAAGACAACAATTCTATTAAACAAGAATCTATAAATAAGCAATTTAAAAAAATTAGAAAAGCTATCGAGGATGTTAAAAAAGACAATCAAACACTTAACAAGCCCATGGCATTTCCTAAAACAAAGAGAGAAGAATTTCAAATTAATGATGCGTTAAAAAAAGCCAATCAGAATCTTAAAAATCAGCATCAAAAAGAAGCGGTTTCAAATCAAAAATCAGCCGCCCAAAAAATGGCGAAAATGAGTAAAAAAATGCAACAATCTATGATGTCGGGTGGCAGTCAAAGACATGAAGAAAACATAGCAACGCTTCAGGTTATTCTAGACAATCTTATTATTTATTCTCTCGATCAAGAAAAATTGATGAATGAGTTTGGACAAATAAATGACAAGCATCCTGATTTTTCAAAAAAGTTACGTCAGCAACAAGTTTTGAAAGACTATTTTGAGCATGTAGACGATAGTTTATATACACTTTCGCTTAGAATGCCCCGTTTATCTGCTAAAATACAAGATGAAATTTTAAACACACATTACAATATAGACATGGCACTTAAAAATTTGGCAGACAATAAAATTAGTCGTGGTAATAGCAACCAACAGTACGCTATGACGGCTTCTAATAATTTAGCCTTGCTTTTAAACAATATGCTCGAGCAATTACAAAACCCAAACCCTTCAATGGGAAAAGGTAAAAAGGGTAAAAATGCCCAATCTTTTAGTTTGCCTGATATTATAAAAAAACAATCTAAAATTATACAAGACCTTAAAAAGGGTATGAAAAAAGGGAAATCAGGCAAAGGTAAAAATGAAGAAATGAGTGAGCAACAATATGAAATTTATAAACAGCAAGAGGCGCTTAAACAAGCTTTAGACGATTTACTTAAAAGCGCAGGAAAATCTGGTGAAAAAGGAAGTAAAGCACAAAAACTCATAGACGATTTAGAAAAACAACTTTTAGACAAAGGTTTTTCGAATACTGTTTTACAAAAAATGACGGAGCTACAACACGAACTTTTAAAATTAGAAAAAGCAAAACTCAAAAAAGGAACTGATACTAAACGCGAAGCCACAACAAACACCAAGCAATTTAAAGACAGGCTGATTAAATCTTTAAAGTTTACAAAAGACAGCACTCAGAGAAATGAAATACTGAATAGAAAACCACTGCTTTTAAAACTGCCTTATCAAAAGAAAGTACAACATTATTTTAAAGACAGTATATGATTGCTTTTAATGAACTTTCTTCTGTAAAAACACCTATAAATCAACCAATTAAAGATTGGATAGAAAGCGCTATAATTAATGAAAATTTAAAGATTGGCGATATAAACTACATATTTTGCGACGATGCTTATCTCTTAGAAAAAAACATTAAATATCTAAAACACAATACGTTAACAGATATAATAAGTTTTGATTATACCATGGGTAAAATCATTTCGGGAGACATATTTATTTCAGTTGAACGCGTTGAAGAGAATGCTTCTTCATACCAAGTGAGTTTTAAAGATGAATTACACCGCGTTATGATTCATGGTGTTTTGCATTACTGTGGCTATAACGATAAAACAGCGGCAGAGAAAGTCCAAATGCGCGCCAAAGAAGATTATTACTTATCTTTGCGCGATTTTTAAATTGAGAACGATTAGTTTCACGTGAAACAAAATAATTGATGAGTTTTTTTAATACAACATACGACGTAATAGTAGTGGGTGGTGGTCATGCGGGAAGCGAAGCCGCAGCAGCCAGCGCTAACCTCGGCGCACACACTTTACTTATTACAATGAGTTTACAAAATATCGCTCAGATGAGTTGTAATCCAGCTATGGGAGGTATTGCTAAAGGGCAAATTGTAAGAGAAATTGATGCCTTGGGCGGTTATAGCGGCATCGTTACAGATAAGACAGCTATTCAGTTTAAAATGCTAAACAAATCT
>CAZGZH010000044.1:0-7838 GCA_964529645.1 uncultured Flavobacteriaceae bacterium | reverse complement strand
ATTTTAAAAGCGTTATGCCACATTAAAACAAAAATAACGGTCAAAAATGGACTAACCATCCCAAATTGGAAATGATCACGCTGGAACCGAAATAAAAGAAAAAGTAGTAAGCCGATTTGAGTATCGAAAATTCAAAAGAGTAATTTTAACTTAAGAAAGAAAAAAAAGAAAATCTTTCTTACAAACTTTAAAACAATGAAAATTATTAAATTTTTACGAAAACCATATCTAGCAATATTGCTAGCTTCACTTACATTATTTGCCTCTTGTAGTCAATATGATAATATATTAACTGAACCAAAATCTATTGATGCATTAGCCTTAAAAAATATGCATAACGACATAAAAATTGAATTATCAGGTATTAAATTTGATTCTTCACAAATTTTAAATAAAACTACTGATCAAAGTGATGCTGAAAGAATATATTTAGAAAATGTTGAATATTTTAATCTTCACGGAGTGGAACAACTTTTTATAAAAAATAATTTGGATACAGAAATTATTGCAGAACTAGAATTTTATGGCAATAATATAGATAGGGAAAATATATATCAAGAACTTATAGATAATTTCAACATAAATAATGAAGAAGAGGCTAGTGTACTTTTCACTATCATTGAAGTAAAAAGATTAATTGAACAAGAACTAGAAAAATCATATAAAACAACTTTGTCAAAATCGCAAAAGATAAGTATTTCTTGGGGTTGTGCTCTATCTATTGCTGGTATTGTAGGCGTTTCAGTATTTGCAATAATTAGTGGTCCAATTACAGGAGGTGCTTCATTAGTTGCCTTTTTAGGAGCTAAAGCACTTGCTACTGTAACTGTGATAGAGGCTTGTGGTGATGGTTGGGGAGACATATAATTTTAAGCTATAATAATTATGAGAACTAGAGATATAATTTCACTTACGGGTTTGAGCCTTATTGAATTTGCAAATATTTACTTATATATAATAAAAGAGGTTAATTCGAAAGTGTTTTTCCTTCTAACTATGTCAATGTCAATTATGATAGGGTTGATAATCTATCAACATAATAAGAAAAAAGAAGAATAACGAGGCATAACATGGTATATCAATTATCAGCGTAAATTTAATTTTAACCTGTAGCCGTATTTTAGGACTAGACAAATAGATTTAAAAAAAAGCTTAAGGGTCTAATCTTAAGCTTTTTTTTAAACTAGAAGTAAGAAAATAAATCCTACATCTTATACAACCACAAAGCCGGATTAACGGTTTTAACTTCTTTAAACAAGACAAAAGCCAAGATGGTTTTACCTGTATTGCTGTCGGTATGTACTGAGCCTATATTTTGTTTGGTTTCTACTTTTTGCCCTTTTGTTACAATAACTGTGTCTAAGTTTTTATACACACTTATATAATTACCGTGTTGGATAAGGACGACTTTTTGGCCGCCCGGAATTAGCTGAATAGCCAAAACTTTTCCTTTAAAAACAGCCCGCGCATAAGCTCCTTTTTCGGTCGCAATACGCACGCCGTTACTCTGTATGGTAGCTGTTTTTACAACAGGGTGCGGTTGTTTGCCATAGCGTAACACCACCAAACCTTTAGTGACGGGCCAAGGCAATTTGCCTTTGTTAGCTACAAAATCGGCTGCCAGAGCTTTGGCTTCGGCGGTGAGTTTAAAGGCATGACCTTTATTGTTTGAGGCGGCAATGGCATCGCGAATAAGTTTTTCTATCTTTTTATTTATGGCTCGTTCTTGTTTTTGTTTTTTGCGGATATTGGCCAAATAATAGCGCTCTTTACGCTTTATTTTAGTGATAAGTTTCTTTTGGTTTTGCTTTTCGTCTTTAATACTGTCTTGCTCTTGTTGGGTCTGTATAAGCAGGGTGTCTTTCGCCTGTTTTTTGAACAACAAAGTGTCGTTTAGTTTTTTCAACTTTTGGGTTTGTCTGTCTATTTCCAAACCTTGCTTTTGGCGGTAGGCGGTATATTGTTTCATATACTTTAGGCGGTTATAGGCCTGGGTAAAATCTTTAGCTGAAAGCAAAAACAGCAACCTATTTTCTTTCGATTTCGTTTTATATGCCGCCACAATCATTTTGGCATAGTCGGCTTTTAAAGCAGCTAAGTTTTTATCTAAAGTACTTATTTGTTGTTCATTTGAACTGATATCTTTAACTAAAAGTGTCGTTTCTTGGTTTATTGTGGAGATGAGTTTTTCGCGTGTTTTAATGCGTTTATTGAGGTCGGTTACCTGAGATAAAACCGATTTTTCTTTGGTTTTGGTACGGATTAAAAGCCGGTTTATTTGACGTATTTCGTTTTTTAATTTATGACGCTTAGTTTCTAATTCCTTTTTGGTTTGGGCCTGTAGGTTGACAGAAAACAAGCATAAAGCCCCTAAAAAAAGGGACATAAAAAAAGTCTTATGTTTTGTGAAATGCCTCATTTAACTTCTAAAGGTTTGTAGTTTTTAGGAATCTTAAAGGGGAAACGCAAGGGCAGGTCGAATTTTAACGACCTGTATGTCAGGTTTATTTTAACGGTTTCTCTTTTACTCTGCGCAATAACCTGCATTTTATTAGGATACATGTTGGTGGTTGATGCGTCAAAACCGTCATAAATAAAAGTCAGATGTTCTTTTTTGTTTTTGTAAAAAGCCTGTTTGTGTAGTTTAAAATTAGTGGGATACAACCAATAAACCGCTCGCGTATTATCTGTTTTTTTCTTCGCTTTGAGCTGATAATTGTTTTCTGAAATACCTAAAATAAATTTTTTGGCTTCGATGCTGTAAATAGGCTGTGCAAAAAGCATATTTTGAATTTTAGAAAAATTTAAATCGGTTTTTAACCATTTGTTTAGTAAAGAAAAGTCGCCGTTAAAAAAGGTTTTATTCATCTTTTCGTAATAGCGGACGTGCTGTGGTTTTATCAGAATCTTAGCGACCGGAATACCCCCAACAGCCGTCAAACTTATCCAAATGACACTGTCTTTTTGTAAGCGCAATTTGGCGGTTATATTTTGTGTTTTTTTAGCCGTTATGTATTTTACTTTTATTTTGGCTATTACAGTTTGGGCAGTGACGTTTGTCGCCTTTTGTTTGGTGATTATCTCAGATATTTTTAAGGGCTTAAGACTACTTTTTGTAACCGTTTTGCTAACCGATTTACAAGAAGACATCAAAATAAAAAGCAAAGCTATATAGAGAATATTTTTGAACATCTAAACTAATTTTTTAAAGTTGATTAAGTCTTTTTTTGTAATAATTAACCTTTTGCATGTTGTTTAGACCCTTATAACTTTTGATGTAGGCCAAATAGTATTTTTTTCGTGTGGCATTGTCAATTACAAAATCAATGCCATTGTCTAAATGAGACAAGGCGACCTTGTATTTGTTTAGCGCATTGCCGGCCTGTGCCGCATAAAGATATAACACTGCTTGCGAAGGAAATAAATCTAAAGCTTCTGTGGCGTCATTCAATAAACTGTTGTAATCTTTTTGCTGTGTTTCTAACTTTAATATTTGTTTTAAAATTTTATAATTGCCGGTTGCTTTATACTGCTCTTTTAAAGCACTTAACGAAGTATTTTTGCTTATAGGCTTGGGTTTCTCTACAGGTCTTGAATTGTTTTGTAAAGCTTTTTTAAGGCGTTTTAACGATGTGTTTAAACCTTGTTCTTTTTCTATAACAGCAATTAAATCGCGTACCTTATTCTTCTCGTGATTGGCGAGATAGAGGTTTATTAATCCTGTTTTTTTAAACGGATTTATAGCGATTATTTCTTTTTGATACGCAATAGCTTTGGGGTAATTCCCTTGTGCCACGGCAATATTTTTAGCTTGTTCAAGCAACCACATATTTTTAGGCTCTTTTTTTAGTGCTTTGGCTAAAGTTTGTTCCGATTCGAAATATTTTTTAAGCCAAAAATAATTTTTAGACAGTTCGAATTGAACGCTTACTTGTGTGCTGTCTAACGATTGGCATATTTCTAAAGCCGCTATGGCCTTATCGTAATTACCGATAGCCTTTTGTTTTAAGGCCTCAAAAAAAGCCGACTCAAATTTGAGTTTATCGGGTTCAGAAAGTTCTTTTTGGGCATGACTAAGCTCGGGTATAAATACCACAAAAAGGAACACCGTAAAAAAGAACTTCTTGAGCATAAAATTATTTTAAAACCGTATAATCGCCTAGACTGACTTCCGTAAAATGACCGTCGTATATAACGTGATTGCCAATCATAGCTTTGTTTAATTGGGCATTTTTAATAGTGGTGTTTTCTTGAATAAGCGATTCTGTAATAGCGCTGTCTGTCACGCAACTGTTATCTCCCAATGACACATTTGGTCCTATGGTGCTGTTGGTTAAAACGACGTTTTTACCAATAAAACAGGGTTGGATAATAGTTGAATTTATACATTTTACATCATCGCTCACCAAATTATCACCGGCCTTTTGTGCAAATTGTAATACACGTGTGTTGGTTTCTAAAGTCACGGGTTTGTTGCCGCAATCCATCCACGCACTGACTTCTCCGGGAACGAATTTCAAGCCTTTTTGCTTTAAGGCTTCAAGGGCGTTTGTTAATTGGTATTCGCCGTGTTCTTTTAAATCGTTATCTAATAAATACTGAATTTCATCGCGTAAAAGCGCCGCTTCTTTAAAATAATAAATACCAATAATAGCTAAATCGGATACAAAATCTTTGGGCTTTTCTACAAAATCGGTAATGATGCCATTGTCTAATTTTACAACCCCAAAAGCGCTCGGGTCGGCTACTTGCTTTACCCAAATAGCGCCGTCTGCTTGGTCGTCAAGTGTAAAATCGGCTTTAAAAAGTGTATCGGCAAAAGCCACTACGCAAGAGCCGTTTAATGATTTTTCGGCACAAAAAATAGCATGAGCGGTCCCTAAAGCTTCGTACTGAATTTCAACCGCCCCTTTTGTGTTTAAAGTTTCGGCAATTTTTAATAGGCTTTCTTTTGTCCCTTTTGGGAATGTAGGGCCGATTATAAATACAATCTCGTCTATTTTTTGATTGACTACCGCTGCAATATCTTCTACCAAACGCTGTACAATAGGTTTGCCGGCAATTTTGGTAAGGGGTTTAGGAATGGTTAAAGTATGAGGGCGTAATCTTGAGCCGATACCGGCCATGGGAACAATTATTTTCATTTAAAAGAATCTATTTTTGGGAATCAAAGATATCAAAAATTAAGGGCTTACTAAATTCTAAAACACATAAATATAGGCGCCCTTTCTTGAGATGTCATAAAATGTGATATTTAGTTGTCTACAAGTCTGTTGCCAACGTGCTACAAAGGATGTATAATTGGTATTGTCGGCAATTATAAGTTGCGGTTTGAGTTGATTTATAAGGCGCTCTAAATTTACTTTTGGCGATTGGCTAATTACCACAATATCGCAAGATTTAACTGGGGTATAAACACCTTTTTTATCTAAGAGCAATACTTTTTTACCATCAATCCTAAAAATATTTTGTCCTTTTTGTGAGGTAATTATTTTTTTGATATTGGCGCCTATCCGATAAGGTTTTAAAATAAAACCAGTTGTGTCTTGTCCTTTTAACACATACAAGGATTGCCCGTTTTGTACAGCTATCAACGGCTTTTTATAAGAATTAAAAACTACAAATTGATTGGTCTTATTTGACGTGTATTTTTCATAAAAAAGCACACTTTGTAAGCTTAAAATAGCCACTAAAGTAAGTTGTAAAAGCCATGATTTTTTTGATACTGTCCAATTGTAAAAAGCAATTATGACTAAATAGCTAACCAATAGTAAAGCAAGAGAAAAGGAGATGTTCTGAATTAAAAAAGACTCTTGATGTGCTACCCAAGAAATAAATAAGTTTAAATATTGGATAATATTTTGGTAAAAATCTATCAAAATTGTAGGTAGTGCATTTATAGAAGCTAAGAAAACAAGCAATAAGCCAAACCCTAAAATAAATCCCAGTAAAGGAATCACAACGAGATTTGTCAGAAAAAACAAACCCGGGAATTGATGAAAATAATACAAACTCAATGGCACAACACCAATTTGAGCTGCCGTAGAAACACAGAGCAATTGCCAGAAATACTGTACAATTTTATATTTAGGACGCCATAAGGCGGCTAATTTTGGTTGAATGACTACTATTGCTAATACTGCTAAATAACTCATCTGAAAACCTACGTCAAATAGATAATGCGGATTTATAAGCAACAAGACAAAAGCCGATAAAGCTAAGATATTGTAAACATCGGTTTTTCTTTTAGAGAATAAACTAATGCTTAAAGCTGTAAACATAGTTGTGGCGCGAATTATTGACGGACTTAATCCGGCTATTAAGGCATAAATCCATAAAAATAAAACGATAAGTACAAGTTTGTAGTTTTTACCATTTTTTAAATATTCTAATGGTTTTAAAAACCAACTTAAAAGGAACATAATGATGCCAATATGCAAACCCGAAATAGCCAAAATATGAATAGCGCCCGCGTTGGCATATTCTTGTCGTAATTCAACAGAAAGGTCTTGTTTTTCTCCCAAAAGCAGCGCTTTTACAACGGCTAATTCGTCACCTTTTAAACCCTTTTTAATAAAATTAGCAACAACCTTATTTCTAAAAATTTGAGCTAACGAATAAACGGATGTTTTACTTTTTTTAAGAATGATAATAGCTGATTTTTCCGTATAAATCTGTCTGTAAATATTTTTGTTTTCTAAATACGATTTATAATCAAACTGAAAAGGATTTTTTAAGTCAGGTAAATTCTTTACAGCCGTATTGGTAAATAAATACTGCCCGATTTTTAAATCGTTTTTAAGGCTGTCTTTCTTTAAATTGAGAAGCAGTTTTCCAGTTGTATTTTCTTTGTTAAGTTGCTTAACAGACACCTCATATTTCAAGTAATTTTTAGAAGGTTTTAAGCTTTTAGTCACTTCTAAAGCAAGTGAATTCTCATCCTTTAAATGATGTGTATAATGTGATTTTTGATTGATGTCTTTGCTAAATGTCAGACGACTAACACCAATAATAAAAAATACAATAAAACTACTAAGTGCAAAATAAAACTGCGGATTAAAAACTTTGTTTGAGATAAAATAAACAAGTAAAAGTAATAAAAAGCCGCCTCCTAAAAAATACCATATTGAGGCAATAGGTACTTTTAGAAAAGCACCTACTATTATCCCAACTATAAGAGCCAAAGTAATATGTACGGATAAATGCTTAAACAAAATACTTTTTAAGAGTTTCTAAATTAACCAATCTATGACAAATAACAGCTATTTAATTGATTTTTATCACAGAACACTTTAAAAACACTTTGTAAATTGTGCTGATTTTAAAACTATTATTATGAAAAAATTATTGATATTATCACTTTTGTTTTTGACAATGTGGGGCACTACAAATGCACAAGAACAAAAATTAGCACCTTATATAAAAATAGGTCAATTTAACGAAGATATAAGTGCGCTTTCTAGCACAATTGAACAAGCTTTAAAAACAGCTAACTTTGATATTTTGGGAACTTATAATCCAGAGAATAACCCCAATTTAAAAATTATAGCTTTTACAAGAACCGACTTGATAAATACCGTTTCTAAAGTAGACGATCGTGGCGCCTTAGCCGCTATTTTAAAAGTAGGTTTTGTAACAGAAGGCGAAAAAGTCACCGTTTCTTATGTCAATCCTAACTATATTTTCAATGCTTATCTGCGCAAAGAAATGCCTAAATATGCAACAGCTTTAAATGCAATTTCTAATGATGTTAAAAATGCTTTAGCGACTGTTGGCACCGAATCAACTGGATTTGGCGGCGGTGTTTATGCCCAAAAATTATGGAAATATCATTACAA
>CAZGZH010000043.1:0-7971 GCA_964529645.1 uncultured Flavobacteriaceae bacterium | reverse complement strand
CTCTCCGATTTACACAATCCCTTTTTAATGAAAGATATGGATGTGGCTGTGGCACGGATAAACAAAGCCTTAACACATAATGAAACGATTCTTGTTTATGGCGATTATGACGTTGATGGTACAACAGCCGTAAGTTTGGTCAGCGCTTATTTAAAGACCATTTACAGTAATATTGCTACTTATATTCCAGACAGGTATGAAGAAGGTTATGGTATTTCTTTTAAAAGTATTGACTTTGCAGACGATAATGATATCGGTCTTATTATAGCCTTAGATTGTGGCATAAAGGCCATAGATAAAGTCGCTTATGCTCATAAAAAAAATATCGATTTTATTATTTGCGACCATCACAGACCTGGAGATAAGTTACCTGAAGCCGTAGCCGTTTTAGATCCAAAACGCGCCGATTGCACTTATCCTTTTGACGAACTGTGCGGCTGTGGTATTGGCTTTAAACTCATTCAGGCGATTGCCGAAAAAAGGCAACAAAATTTCGAGGAACTCATTCCCTATTTAGATTTGGTAGTTGTTGCTATTGGTGCCGATATCGTCCCTATTACGGGCGAAAATCGCATTTTAGCGTATTATGGATTGAGAGTTTTAAATAAAAATCCAAGAGCTGGTATCAAGGCACTTATGGCGCAAAACAAGAAAAAAGAACTCAGTATTACCGATGTTGTTTTTGGCATAGCACCACGTATAAACGCCGCAGGGCGGATGAAACACGGCCGCTATGCTGTAGAACTACTTACCGAAATGAATTTTGCGCAAGCCGAAAAATTTGCTACTGAAATAACAACTTTTAATACCGATAGAAGAGTTGCAGATAAGCGTATTACTCAAGAAGCTTTAAGACAGATTAAAGAAAATAAAGAAGAAAGTAATTTTACAACGGTTGTTTACAATGAAAATTGGCATAAAGGCGTGATTGGTATTGTAGCTTCAAGACTTATTGAAACGTATTATAAACCGACTTTGGTTTTTACAAAAAGCGGAAAAAAGTTAGCCGCTTCGGCACGGTCTGTCAAAGGGTTTGACGTGTATAATGCCATTGAAAGTTGTGCGGAGCATTTAGAACAATTTGGCGGGCATATGTATGCGGCGGGCTTGACTTTAGAAGAAAAGAATTATCAAAAATTTAAAGAAGCCTTTGAAAACATTGTTAAAAACACAATTCCAGAAACCAGTTTAACGCCTGAATTAATTTACGACCTTGAAATAGATTTAACAGATATAACACCTAAATTTATACGTATCCTCAAACAGTTTGCGCCGTTTGGCCCTCAAAATATGGCACCTCTTTTTAAGGCTTCTGGATTGCGAGATAATGGTTTTGGTAAATGTGTAGGTGCTGATAAAACACATTTAAAATTGAGTATAATAGCAGGAGCGTCCTCTAAAACATATAATGCTATTGGTTTTAATTTAGGACACAAATATGAGATTATTTCAAACGGAAAACCCTTTAAAATACTGTTTACCATAGAAGAAAATGAGTGGAACGGTATAACTTCTTTACAATTAAATATAAAAGATATTCTTCCGGAAGCGGTTTAAACCAAGCAATTTTTTAAGTCAGAAATGGTTTGAATAGGATTATCACTTTTAAAAACAAAACTACCCGCTACCAATACATCGGCGCCAGCAGCTAAAAGCTTAGGCGCATTTTTGTCATTAACGCCACCATCAATTTCTATCAAGGCTTTTGAATTAGATTTAAGGATTAAATCTTTGAGCTGAATAACTTTTTTATAGGTATTTTCTATAAAAGATTGCCCCCCAAAACCTGGATTGACGCTCATAATAAGTACCAAGTCTAAATCTTGAATAATATCTTCCAAAACGGCAATGGGTGTGTGTGGGTTTAAAGAAACACCTGCTTTCATACCAGCAGCCTTTATGGCCTGAACGGTACGGTGTAAATGAGAACATGCTTCGTAATGAACCGTATAAATATCGGCACCAGCCTTTTTAAAATCCGTTATAAATTTATCTGGATTGACAATCATTAAATGTACGTCAAGTACTTTATTGGTATGTTTTTTAATGGCTTTCACTACAGGCGCTCCAAATGATATGTTGGGTACAAAAACACCATCCATGACATCGAGATGAAACCAATCGGCTTCACTATTATTAATAATATCTATGTCTTTTTTAAGATTTGAAAAATCGGCAGCAAGCATAGAAGGTGCAATAATAGAAGTCATTTTATCGTAGTTTTAATTTTTACAAAAGTAGCATAAAAAAGAAAACGTCTAGTAATCACTAGACGTTTTCTGAAATTTGTTCTAAAGGTTAATTTATTAACCTAAATAAGTTTTTAAAATACGACTTCTTGAAGTGTGTTTTAATCTGCGAATAGCTTTTTCTTTTATCTGACGCACACGTTCGCGTGTCAAATCGAAAGTTTCGCCAATTTCTTCGAGTGTCATAGGATGTTCGTCACCTAAACCAAAGTATAAACGCACCACATCACCCTCGCGAGGTGTTAAGGTTTCTAAAGCACGTTCTATTTCAACACGTAAAGACTCGTGTAATAATTGTCTATCTGGGTTTGGAGATTCTCCTGAGTTTAATACATCGTAAAGGTTAGAATCTTCACCTTCAATTAAAGGAGCGTCCATCGAAACGTGACGTCCTGCATTTTTTAAAGACTCTTTAACTTCAGTAATGGTCATGTCGAGTTCCTTCGCAATTTCTTCTGCAGAAGGTGGCCTTTCTGATTCTTGTTCTAAACGCGCAAAGGTTTTATTAATTTTATTAATTGAACCAATTTTGTTAAGTGGTAAGCGCACAATTCTAGATTGCTCGGCTAAAGCCTGAAGAATAGATTGACGAATCCACCAAACGGCATAAGATATAAATTTGAATCCGCGTGTTTCGTCAAAACGACGTGCGGCTTTTATAAGACCTAAATTACCTTCGTTAATTAAATCGGGTAAAGTTAGCCCTTGATTTTGATATTGTTTTGCAACAGATACCACAAATCGTAAGTTAGCTTTGGTTAATTTTTCAAGTGCCACTTGATCGCCAGCCTTAATGCGTTGCGCTAATTCTACCTCCATATCGGCGGTAATTAAATCAACTTTACCTATTTCTTGTAAGTATTTGTCTAAGGATGCTGTTTCGCGATTGGTTACTTGTTTTGTAATTTTAAGCTGTCTCATGAAATATAATGTGTTTTTTAGGTATGTACACTTATATACGTAAAGAAAGGATTAAATGTTACAAAACATGTGAAATTTTAAATAAGTGGTAATTGATCGTCTATTTTTAAGCGTACTTTTAAACGATTGAGAATCATATATAACTTATTAAAAAATAAGCTCCTGCCTTTATTTTCTGTAGAGGATAATAGATTAGAGCTCTCCAACTGTTTTTTAAAATATTTATCGAGATCGTTACAGGTTTCTGGGTTAGAGACAATATAATAGGATAATAAAGAATAAGGAGACATGGCTAATTTAGAGTCTACCGTTTTAATAAGGACGTTATTTCCCAATGTCATTATTTCGTTGTGATACAGTGTAAAAGAAGTGCTTTTAATAGTGTCTTGTCGTTTACCGACCCGTGCATCTATTTCTATTTTTTTTATAATTTTTTCTAAATCTGTTGTAATTTCTAGCGCATCGTCTAGTGAGAGCAAACCTATTTCGTTGTAATGGTATATTTGTTTAATGGTTTTGTTTAAAATATTTTCATTCCAAATTTCGGTTATATTAAATTGATTGTAGGTTTTTCCAAAATTTTCGGCTGCTTTTAACAAGCTAACTTTTGGTTTAAATCTTATAAATGGCATTTTATGAGCAGAAAACGTTGGGTCTAATAGGTTAAGCCAAGCATAAAGTTTGAATTTTGAAAGTTTAGAATTATTTAGAAAATAAAAGATAGGCAAATCGTTTGCGCAATACGATACATGAACACTTTCCTTTTTTAACCAAGGGTCAAAATTACGATAAGAAGTTTTTAAATAATTTTCTAAATCTGTTGCATTATTTATTTCGGAGGTCTTACCTACAAGCACACTATTTCTTTCGCCTACACTAAAAAGGGTATTTAAAGAAACATTAAAATGTTTTGCCAATACTATAGATTCGTTAAGCGATAGGCTGGTTTTATTGTTAACACGTCTATAGGCAGCATCGTAATTTATTTGTAAAATTGAGCTTATAAGATCTATAAAAGAAAGTTTATTGTGTACCCTAGACTTGAGTTTTTTTATAAATATTTCTTGATGGATTGACATAAAATATTGATTAATAATATGTAAAAATACACAATTTGTAAAAAATGCAAAATATTATTTGAATAAATTGTGAATTTTGCAATAATTAAGTGTTAAATATTTATATATTTGTCTTGTCAAAAAATTTAGGGGGGTTATCTAAATTTATTGAATAAAAAAACCCTTAGGTGAAAGCCTAAGGGTTTTTGTTTTTATCAAAATGAGTGAGTATTAGTCTCTTCTTGGTCTTCTATCGTTTGAGCGATTATCTCTTGAACGATTGTCTCTTGAGCGATTATTATCACGAGGAGGTCTTTCTACAAAGCCTTCAGGTTTTGGTAAAATAGCTTTTCTAGAAACTTTTTCTTTACGGGTTCTAGGGTCTCTACCAAAGTATTTAACATCAAATACGTCGCCTAAATTAACCACATCGGTAACATTTTCGGTACGTTCCCAAGCTAATTCAGATATATGTAATAATACTTCATTACCTGGCGCTTCAACATATTCAACTACCGGCCCAAAGTCAAGAATTTTAATAACTTTTACACTATAAGTGTTGCCTACTTTTGGTTTGAAAGTGATAGAATCTATTTTAGCCAAAACAGCGTCAATACCATTTTGATCTGTTCCTAAAATTTCAACAATACCTTCTTCTGTTACAGGATCTTCGTTAATAACAATTGTACAACCTGTGGTTTTTTGTAATTCTTGAATTACTTTTCCACCAGGACCAATTAGCGCCCCAATAAATTCGTTGGCAATTGTTTTGGTAATCATTTTTGGAGAATGTGGTTTCACATCGTCATTTGGTGCTGCTAAAGTTTCTTTTATCTTACCTAAAATATGCAATCTACCTTCATGAGCTTGCGTTAAAGCTTGTTCTAACACGTCGTATGATAAACCTTTAATTTTGATATCCATTTGACAGGCCGTTATACCATCTTCTGTACCCGTTACTTTAAAGTCCATATCGCCTAAATGATCTTCATCTCCTAAAATATCAGAAAGTACAGCAAATTTATCACTTGTACTGTCAGAAATTAAACCCATAGCAATACCAGAAACAGGTTTTTTAATTTGAATACCAGCATCCATCAAGGCTAAAGTTCCCGCACAAACGGTTGCCATAGAAGAAGAACCATTAGATTCTAAGACTTCTGAAACAATACGTACAGTATAAGGACAATCGGTTGGTACCATACCTTTTAAAGCACGTTGTGCTAAGTTACCGTGACCAATTTCTCTACGAGAAGTGCCTCGTAAAGGGCGGGCTTCTCCTGTACAAAATGGTGGAAAGTTATAGTGTAAGTAAAAACGTTCTTCGCCTTCTAAAGTGGGTGAATCAATAATATTAGCATCTCTAGATGTTCCTAAAGTTACTGTTGCTAAGGCCTGTGTCTCGCCACGTGTAAACACGGCAGAACCATGGGTAGAAGGTAAATAATCAACTTCACTCCAAATAGGTCTAATTTCGTTTGTTTTTCTGCCATCTAAACGCAAGCCTTCTTTTAAGGTTAAATCTCTAATAGCTTCTTTTTGTGATTTGCTGTAATAACTAGAAATTAAATCACCTTTTTCTGCGAGTTCTTCTTCTGTAAAAGTCGCTTTAAGCGCTTCTTTTATTTCAATGAATTTTTCTGTCCGCTCTTGTTTTGAAGAACCAGCTTTAGCGATATCATAGATTTTTTGATAAGTAAAATCGTTTACAATTTTAGCTAAATCTTCGTCGCTATCTGCAACGTCATAAGAACGTGTTTCTTTTTTACCAAAAGCCTCGGCTAAACGTACTTGAGCAGCACATTGGTCTTTAATAGCTTCGTGTGCAAATTTAATAGCATCAGACATTTCTTTTTCAGATACTTCATCCATTTCACCTTCTACCATCATAACAGAATCTGCAGAAGCACCCACCATCATATCAATATCAGCTTCAGCTAATTGTGCACGACTTGGATTAATGACAAATGCGCCATTTACACGTGCTACACGCACTTCAGAAATAGGACATTCAAAAGGAAAGTCGCTTAATTGTATAGCGGCAGAAGCGGCCAATCCTGCCAAAGCATCTGGCATAACCTCTTCGTCATGAGACATTAATTGAATCATAACTTGTGTTTCTGCGTGATAATCTTTTGGGAAAAGAGGTCGTAAAACACGGTCTACTAAACGCATTGTTAAAATTTCGTCATTGCTAGGACGTGCTTCTCTTTTAAAGAAGCCTCCAGGATATTTTCCTGCAGAAGCAAATTTTTCGCGATAATCTACCGTTAAGGGTAAAAAATCAACTGGGCTAGCTGTATAATTAGATACTACTGTACATAATAACATGCTGTTTCCCATACGTACTACAACAGAACCGTGTGCTTGTTTGGCTAATTTGCCAGTTTCAAGACTAATAGTTCTACCGTCTCCTAAGTCAATTGTTTCTTTAAACAGTTTAGGAATCATAATTTTAAATTTTTTAAACCACTTATGTACTAAGAGGTTTGATTAAACAATAAATAGTTGCGTGTTGTTTATTGCCAATGAAATGCTAAGTTATAGCCTTTTTACAAAAAAAGAGGCATAAGCCTCTTTTAATTTAGATTATTTTCTTAAACCTAACTCTTTAATTATTGCACGATAACGTGTAATATCTGAAGCTTTTAAATAGTCTAATAAACTACGACGTTTACCAACTAATTTTACCAAAGAGCGTTCGGTGTTAAAATCTTTTCTGTTCTTTTTTAAATGTTCGGTCAGGTGATTAATTCTGAATGTAAATAAGGCTATTTGCCCTTCAGAAGTACCAGTATCTGATTCAGATTTGCCGTGTTTTTTAAAAATTTCTTGTTTTTTTTCTTTTGTTAAATACATGCCAATATTTGTTTAATGATTATTATGTAATTTTATCGGGCGCAAATATACAATTATTATTTTGAAGCGCAATCAATTATAAAAAAGCTTTCCTAAATTTAAACCTTTTAAAACAATAGAGGTCTTAGAAGTGTTAATTAAAAAATATATTGAGATGAAAACACAAAACACCACCAAATTTTTTACAGTTTTATTTGCTACGGGTTTTTTACTAACAGCTTGTCAAAGTAATAGTGACGCTGTAGTGAGTCAAGAAACAGCAGCACAAATAACAACTTCTCAAGTAGCCTTAGAAACAGAAGTTGATAATGTTACAGAAGATGTAACAGTAATAGTAGATCAAACGTATAACGATGTAGAGTTTCAGAATAAAACAGCGACACCACATGAACGCTATTTACCCGATTGCGCTACTGTAACAAAAGTTATTACCGATACAACTAAAGACATTACTATAGATTTTGGAGAGGCTTGCGAATTGCGAAACGGCAATATTGTAAGTGGTAAAATAATTATGAATTATGTTAAAGATAGTACCGCTATGACAAGATCTGTAAATGTTACTTTTGATAACTTTTTTAACAATGGTAAAAAAATTGAAGGAAGTTACACCTCTTTTAAAGAGCGAAGTAATGCTAATGGCAATCCACAGTCTACAAATACTGTTGATTTTACAATAACTTGGCCAGATGGTACTTTTGCTAGTAAAAGCGGCACTAAGGTAAAAGAACTTATAGAAGGTAAAGACACGAGAGCTTGGGGTGATGATGTTTTATCTATTTCGGGTAATTGGAACTTTACACGAAAAGATGGTACAGTACACGTTGCTACTATTACAACACCTTTAAGAAAAGAATTGTCGTGTCGTTTTATAGTAAGTGGTG
>CAZGZH010000042.1:0-8003 GCA_964529645.1 uncultured Flavobacteriaceae bacterium | reverse complement strand
TACCAAGACCCTCATATAGATAATCGCAATTTTATATTGCATTACGGCGATATGACCGACAGTACCAATTTGATAAGAATCATTCAAGAAGTTAGGCCCGATGAAATTTACAACTTAGCAGCAATGAGTCATGTACACGTCAGTTTTGATACACCGGAATACACAGCCAATGCCGATGGATTGGGTACTTTAAGATTGTTAGAAGCTATAAGAATACTAGGTTTAGAAAAAAAGACTAGGATTTACCAAGCTTCAACATCAGAGTTGTATGGTAAAGTACAAGAAGTACCCCAAACAGAAAAGACACCTTTTTATCCCAGAAGTCCTTATGCTGTAGCTAAGATGTATGCCTATTGGATAACAGTAAACTATAGAGAGGCTTACAATTTATATGCCTGCAATGGGATTTTATTTAATCACGAATCACCTATAAGGGGTGAAACTTTTGTAACAAGAAAAATAACCAGAGCTGTTTCTAAAATAGCCTTAGGGATGCAAGATATATTCTATTTAGGAAATCTAGACGCCAAACGCGATTGGGGTCATGCCAAAGATTATATAAGAATGATGTGGATGATATTACAAGCAGATCAAGCAGAAGACTGGGTTATTGCTACAGGAAAGACCACAACCGTAAGAGACTTTGTAAAATTAGCTTTTGCAGAAATAGGTGTAACACTTATATTTAAAGGCAAAGGCAAGGCAGAAAAAGCTTATGTAGCGACTAGTACAAACCCAAAATACAAGCTAGAAATAGGTAAAGAAGTATTAGCTGTTGATCCAAGGTATTTTAGACCAACAGAGGTAGAACTTTTAATAGGCGATGCCACCAAAGCCAAAGAAAAACTAGGGTGGGTACCACAAATAAAACTTCCCGAGTTGGTAAAAGATATGATGCAAAGCGATTTGCAGTTAATGCAAAAAGACCAATATCTAAAAGACGGCAATTATACTGTTAAGAACTACTTTGAGTAGAGCCGAATGTTAAGGAAACGGATAGTAATCGTTTTCTAATGAAGGCGCCAGACGGCGCTTTGGCAGGTGACGTTTAAGAATAGTTTCTTCAAAAGTAAAAAGTGAAAGATAAAATAAATGCAAAAAGAGTCTAAAATATATGTAGCAGGCCATAGGGGGCTTGTGGGGAGTGCTATTCTTAAAAACTTGCAAGAAAGAGGCTACACTAATTGTATAACAAGAACACATAAAGAACTCGATTTAACCGATACACAAGCTGTAGCTGATTTTTTTAAAAAAGAACAACCCGAATATGTGTTTTTGGCAGCCGCTAAAGTAGGTGGTATTATAGCTAACAACACCTACCGAGCCGATTTTATATATCAAAATCTTCAAATACAAAACAATGTCATTCATCAGAGCCATAAAGGTGGTGTTAAAAAACTGTTGTTTTTAGGAAGTACGTGTATTTATCCAAAAAATGCACCACAACCTATGAAAGAGGAATATCTTCTGACAGATACGTTAGAATACACCAATGAACCTTATGCTATTGCTAAAATAGCAGGTATTAAGATGTGTGAGAGTTATAACTTACAGTATGGCACAAATTTTATTTCGGTTATGCCTACCAATTTATACGGGCCAAATGATAATTTTGATTTAGAGAAATCACATGTATTACCAGCACTTATTCGCAAAATCCATTTGGGAAAGGCTCTAGAAAATGGTGATTGGGTATCTATAAAAGAAGACTTGAATAAGTTACCGATAGAAGGTGTAACAGGTAAAGCTACGCAAGGAGAAATACTAAACATTTTAGAGAAATACGGTATAAAACAACTCAATGTTCAAAACTCAAAACTCAAAACTCAAATTGAGATATGGGGTAGCGGTAAACCGATGCGCGAATTTTTATGGTCTGAAGATATGGCCGATGCCTGTGTGTTTATTATGGAAAGTAGAGATTTTAAAGACATTATAACCCAAAATAAAGAAGTACGCAATACCCATATAAATATTGGTACGGGAAGCGATGTTACTATTAGTAAATTAGCCGAAATAATAAAACAGACTATTGGATTTAAAGGCGTATTTGTTTACAACACGTCCAAACCAGATGGTACTATGAAAAAGCTAACTGACGTGACTAAATTAAACAATTTAGGCTGGAAGCACAAGACGGAATTAGAAGAGGGAGTGTGTAAAATATATGAGTGGTACTCAATAAAATAAGGGTTAAAAAAATATTAAAAAGTTAAAAAAACAAATACTTTTAAGAAAAGTATCATTAAATTAGTTATGTGTGGTATAACAGGAATATATTCTATAAATAACATATCAAATATTGAAGAAAGAATTAAAAAAATGAATTCTTCAATAAAACACAGAGGTCCAGATGCGGGAGGAATTTATAAAGACCATAATTTGGTTTTAGGACACAGGAGATTGAGTATAATTGATACCAGAGAAGTATCCAACCAACCAATGCATACTAATAGTAACGCTTGGCATGTAGTATATAATGGCGAAATATATAATTTTAAAGAAATAAAAGGACAACTCAAATACATTTTTAAAACAGCTTCTGACACCGAAGTGATTCTTGCGGCAGTTCAAGAAAAAGGCATAGAATGGTTTATAGAGCAAGCCAATGGTATGTTTGCTATTGCACTTTATAATACCACGACAAAAAACCTGTACCTAGTGAGAGATAGAATAGGTATAAAACCGCTCTATTTTTATAACGATGGTACAAACCTCATTTTTTCTTCAGAAGTAAAAGCCATTTTATCGAGCGGTTTGGTAGAAGCTCAATTTAATGATGAGGCTGTTGATGAGTATCTAGCAAATAGATACATTAGAGCACCTTATAGCTTTTTTAAAAATATCTATCAAGTAAATCCAGGCACCTATCTTTTAATAAATAAGGATTTAACTATTAAAAAAACCACTTATTGGGACATTCCTTCAGAATTTAATATATCTAACGATTACAACGAAGAAGATATTTTGAAAAGCTTTGACGAGCAGCTTAACAAAGCTATAAAATACAGATTAATAGCGGATGTACCTTTAGGAACCTATTTAAGTGGAGGCGTGGATTCAAGTTTAATTACAGCAATTACAGCACTTAATATAAAAGAAAAAATAAACACCTATACAATAGGTTTTGAAGAGCTAAATGAGTTTAAATATGCTCAAAAAATTGCAAAAAGATACAATACCAATCATCATGAAATATTAATGAAAAAAGAAGATTACATGTCTAATTGGAATAGACTCATTAATTTTAAAGACGCACCATTGGGAGTGCCAAATGAAATACCCTTAGCAGTGATGTCTAGTAAATTAAAAGAAAAAATTACAGTTGTATTATCTGGGGAAGGTGCAGATGAATTATTAGGAGGATATGGCAGAATTTATAGAGCGCCTTTTGATTATAGAAATGAAAATCCAAACCAAAGTTTTTACGAATATTTTATTTCAAAATATGATTATGTACCAAGATTCTTACGAGATCAACTTATCAATACGCCAAAAACATATCGCAATAAGTTTGATTCAGAAATAAAGAAACAGTTCAATAAAAGATCAAATGAAGAAAACATATTTAAATTCTTTCATAAATATCATGTAAAAGGGTTATTACAACGTGTAGACATGACAACTATGCAAACATCTGTTGAAGCAAGAGTGCCTTTTTTAGATCATAAACTAATTGAGTTTTCATATAAAAATGTACCATATGATTTAAAATTACGTTGGATTAGTGAAAAAGCCAAAGTCGAAGCTAAAGAAATGACTTCAAATGATTATAGTGAGACACTAGATACACCAAAATATTTATTAAGAAAACTGTCTTATAAATATTTGCCAAAGGAAATAATTACACGAAAAAAAATAGGCTTTCCTGTCCCATTAACAGAGTGGTTTGAAAATTTAGAACAACTTGCAAAAGAATATTTACCGAGAGCAAGTTGGTTACAAGAAGGCGTTGTTTTTGATTTAATTAAAAAAAGTAAAACCGAAACTAGAGCAGGACAAATTCTTTGGATGTTTATTAACATAGAATTATTCAGAAAAAATTATTTCCAAAAGGATTGGAGATGGTAGTTCAATAAATTAACTAAAATACACACAAGAAATGTATAAAAGAGGAGATGAAAAAATGTTAATAGGTTATACTTCTGGAGTATATGATTTATTTCATATAGGACATTTAAATCTATTAAAAAACGCAAAAGGATTATGTGATAAACTAATTGTTGGCGTAACGTCAGATGAGTTGGTTGCTTATAAAAATAAGAAAGCCGTGATTAAACATGCTGAAAGGATGGAAATTGTTAGAAATATTAAATTTGTTGATGCTGTAGTACCACAAAATGATATGGACAAATTTAAAATGTGGGAACAACTTAAATTTGATGTTATGTTTGTTGGAGACGATTGGTTTAATAGTGAAAAATGGAGAGCTCTTGATAAGAAATTTAAAGAAGTAGGTGTGAAAATTATTTATTTTCCATATACACAGGGGACTTCTTCAACGTTGATTAATGAAGCCTTAAAAGATTTAAGAAAGAATAAATAATATTTAGTTTAGAAGGTATTCTATGATTTTTGACAAGAAATATTTTTTTTTAGGTACCTCACTTTTTTTTAAGTTATTAATTAATGTTTTTGTAGTATTTTATATAGCCAAAAAAGTTAGTCTTTCAGATTTCGGCGCTTTTTCATTAGCCTTTATAATAGCGTCAATTACAACTTTATGTTTGGACTACGGTTTTAATTTAAAAGGGTTAGTACTATCGAGTAAAAGTAGAGAAGAGGTAAATGAGGAATTGTCTTCAATGATATTTTCAAAATTGATTATATCTATTGTAGCGATTTTAGGATTTAGTCTATTTTTCTTTTTAAGCAACTACGATTCTAACACAAATATAGTTATAGCTATTTTAACACTTTCAGCCATCCCAACATCATTTGGTAATTTTTACCTCAATAATTTTAAAATTATCAATAGGTTTGATAAAGAAGCCTCTGGTTATATAATTCAAAGTTTCGTATTGTTAATTCTCTTAGTCTTAAATCATTTTTATGGCAAAAATGAAATTGTTTATTATGCATCAATTTTATTAATAGCAAGATCTGCATATATGCTTTTTGGTTTTTTGGTTTTTAGAAAAATCTTTTTTAAATCAAATTCTTTTAGTTTTAAAAAATCAATTAAATCTATAAAAAAGGCAACGCCTTATGGAGTCCATTTAATTTTAGGAGCCTCAATAATTTATATAGATACTTTTATATTATCAATTTTATCAAACCTTGAAAATGTAGGCTTATATCAAGCAGGAATGAGAATGATAATGGCCTCTATGCTAATTGCAATAATAATAAGTGATGCCACAATTCCAGAGGTGTCAAAATTACTTGAAAACAAACTATTTGTAACAAAAAAACTCTCAAAACTATTTGAGTTTGTGCTATTTTTTTCAGGCTTAACACTTATTACGCTATATTTTTACAAAAAAACAATTATACTCCTTTTGTTTTCAAAAGAATTTCTTGTTTTAGAATCTTCAATAGGATTTATCTTAATAATAATTTTGTTGAGATATATAGGAATTGTTCCAGGAATTATTTTAACAAGCTATGGAAAACAAATAGTAAGAGCAAGAGCTGTTGTGATTTCTATTGTTTTTAGTATTATTTTTAACTTCATACTTATTCCGATTTATGGTATTAAAGGGGCATTTATAGCTAGTATAATTGCACACATTGTGCTGAATTTTATTTATGTTTATTTTGCCAGAAAAATAATAAATTTCACAAAAAAAATAGAAATAGTTCTTTTAATAATATTTTTTTTAATAAATTCAATTTTACAAATAGCAATCTTTTCTGATAGTAAATTTTTTTTAGGAGTAACAATTTTTATTAATATAATGTTGTTGGGCGCTTATTATAGTTTCAAATACAGAAACAGAGAGGAAGTAAATTTTAGAAAATGAAATATAGTTATAATATAGTAGAGAAAAGTTTTCATTCTCAAGAGCCTTGGATAAATGTTTTTTTGTTAAAATACATTACCGTACCACTAGTGTACTTAATGGTAAATTTCACAAAAATTACACCTAACATTGTTAGCTTATTATCTATCTTGTTTGGTATTTATTCTGCCTACCTATACTTTACAGGTGATGTAATAATGGCTGGAGCAATGTATTTTGTTTCTTATATTTTTGATGCTACAGACGGCAAAGTTGCTAGAATAACCAAAACAGGGAAACCCTATGGTGCCTGGTTAGATATTTGTATCGATAGAATTAACTTGGTTTTAATATCCACAGCAATTGCTTATAATTATTATACTTTAACAAGTGATGTGACAATAGTATTTTTAAACTGTTTTTTTTTAGGATTTGCTTTTATTGGTTGGGAAAGTAGATATAATATAGATTACTTTAAACTTAAAAGCAACACAAGTGATACTATTTTTGAAAGTAACTCTAAATATGTTAAATGGTGTAAAAAAAAGGGAGTAATAAAAGCACCCATATCTTTGCCTGAAATATTTCTTTTTTATTTAGTGCTAGCTCCTAATTTAAAAATAGAACTATCAACATTAATAATTATTACAATCTTTTTAGTATTAAGAATTATATTGCAACAAAAATTTTGGATTAATGTTGTTAAAAATTAATAAAGCACTAGTATATTTCATAGTAATTTGCTTTATTGCTATGACCATTCCATATTTTATTGATTTTGGGCTTAAGAGTCTGTTTTTAAGAGATTTCTATGCAAAACGGATAATGACCCTGCTAACAGCACCCTTTTTTTTATTTATAGTTTTTTTAGTATACCAAAAAAAAGTTAAAACATTAAGTAAAAATGTCACACTTTATATTTTAGTGTTTTTTATTGTTTTGATTAACTCAATACTTTACAGAAACAATATTAGTTTAATAGTTTTAGACACTTTTATTGTTTTGCTTCCTGTCTTTTTTTATCTGCTTATTTTTAAAACAAATTTTGAAATTGATACATACAAGAAATATTTCCCTGTTTTTTTGGTAATAGCTTGTATCTTGGTTGTTTTTAATGTAAAACTTCAATTCTCTTATTTTAGCCTACTAGGAATTGTATATCTTATTTTTTTAACTAAAACCAAAGCTTCTAGTTTAATTTTAGTATTATTTTTACCATTACTCCTTATTAATACTCTTATAGGAAAAAGTTCATTAATCATGCTTGCATTTATGGTGGTATACTTTTTTTTATATGATAAAAAACTAATTAGCAAACAAAAAAAAATATATCTAGCATTAATTCCCAGTTTAATAATAATAATAGGCAGTATTGTTTTTTGGGATGTACTTGAAGAAACAGGAGCGTATAAAAACACAGTTTATTTTTTTAGACATGCAGATTTTAATAACCTAAAATTCACAGATATGTCAACAGGGCATAGAATTTATGAGGCCCAACAAGTATTATTAAATTTTAAGGAGTCAAATTTTTATATTAATCTTTTTGGAAATGGATTTGGAGCTACAATTGACCTGTCTGGGACTAAAGATGTATCAGTTAAACTATCAAATCCCAATTTAAAAAGTGTAAGACATATACATATTGGCTTTTTTGCAATTCTATATAGGTTTGGTTTAGTTGGTGTAATGATATATTTTTTATTTATAAGGAAAGTGTATATAGCCTGCAAAAAAACACTTAAAAAATCGGAAGATTATTCAATTATTTTAGGTGCTTTGTACGTGCTAATATTAATTTTTGATTCATTTATTTCGTTTCCTCACATGGCGTCAAATTTTATGTTTTGGTTAATAACATTTATAATAATTAAAGAAAGTGAAAACGTTTAATATGAAAAAATATGGAATTTCAAAAACTAAACATATACAAAACACCAAAAGACTTTAGAGGTAAATCTAAAATTACTGTTCAACTTTGGTGGTTAGTACAAGCCTTATTTTTTAAAACATCACCTCAATTATTATACGGATGGCGACGATTTTTATTGCGTATAT
>CAZGZH010000041.1:0-8106 GCA_964529645.1 uncultured Flavobacteriaceae bacterium | reverse complement strand
TCATCTGCGCTCTTACCATTTCCTAAGTTATGGGATTTATTTGTTTTAAAATTTTTATTTAAAATCGTTTTTAATATTTCATTTTTTGAATAATCACAATTTAAAATTGACTTACTTAAAACTCTATTTAATTGTCTAGTGCCTATGTTTACAGTTGGCACACCATAATACGGCGCCTCTCTTACTCCTGCACTAGAATTTCCTATTATAAAATTTGCATTTTTTAATAAGGTTAAAAAGTATTCAAATCGTAATGAAGGTAAAATTCGAAAATTTTTATTGTTTTCTAATTTTTGATAAGAATTCAATATTATTGAGGAACCCAAATCGTTATTTGGATAAATAACAACATATTTTTTACCGCTTTCCAAAAGTGCCTCAATAAAATTATTAATATATATTTCTAAATGTTCATATTCTGTAGTAACAGGATGAAACATTGCTATGGCATATTTATCAAATTGAATATTATAATATGCTTTTACTTCTTTAATTATTGGTAAATTTTTAGAAAACATAATATCTACGTCAGGAGAACCAATTACAAATATAGACTTAAAAATTTCGCCCATTTGGATTAATCTATTTTTAGCCTTATCATTTGAAACAAAATGAGCATGACTTAATTTACTAATAGCATGTCTTAATAATTCATCTATTGTTCCTGAAATTTCACCGCCTTCAATATGTCCAACTAAAATATTATTTAAGCTCCCAACTATAGCTCCAGCTAAAGCTTCTACTCTATCGCCATAAACCACAATTAAATCTGGATTAATCTTTTTAATATATTCAGAAAAACCCTCAATAGTTTTAGCTAAAGTCAAATCCATTGTGGTTTCATGGGTGTGATTTTCAAAAGAATATATATTTTTAAATCCGCTCTTTTCAACTTCAATTAATGTATAACCATACTCATGTAGCATGTGCATTCCTGTAACAAAAATATGTGCTTCAAATTCTTTATTACTTTGAAGAATTTGTAATAAAGATTTTATTTTACCAAAATCGGCTCTCGTCCCTGTTAAGAATACAATCTTTTTTTTACCTTTCAATATCAATCCAATTTAACTGTTCATCACTATTAATATCTCTAGCCGCTATTTTACCAATGACTTCATTAAAATGTTCTGCTTTAATTTCACCAGTCCCTGGTCGCTTAACCCAAATATTTTTTTTAGAAAACTTCTCTCCTTTTTTAATATTTTCAATACTACATACAGTTGCAAAAGCAAAAGCAATAGTAATTTGCTCTTCTTTAGCAGGCTCTTTAATTCCCCCTCTCATTTTCCAAATCTCATTTGAATTTATTATCAACTCTGCACAGGCTTTTTCATCCATACTACATACAATATCTGGACCTGTTCTTTGCATAACATCAGTAAAATGTCTTTCTAAAATACTAGCTCCTAGAGATACCGCACCTAAACAGGCATTATTGTTCACAGTATGATCTGATAAACCAAAAACTTTATCAGGAAAAGCTTTGTGAAGTTGTATCATAGCTCCATATCTCACTAGTTCTGCCGGTGTAGGATATAAATTTGTGGTATGCAATAAGGCCAAAGGAACTTTATACTTTTCAAAAATAGAAACTGCTTTTTTAACACTTTCTATTGTATTCATTCCTGTGCTTAAAATAACGGGCTTTTTATAAGTTGCTATATGTTCAAGTAAAGGATAATTATTACATTCTCCTGATCCTATTTTATAGGCATCGACATTCATTCGTGCTAACCTATCTGCAGCTGCTCTTGAAAAAGGTGTAGAAATAAATATCATTCCTTTACTTTCTACATATTCTTTTAATTTTAATTCTTCTGCTTCGTTTAAAGAACAACGCTTCATTATTTCATAAATAGAAATATCAGCATTCCCTGGGAGTACTTTTTTGGCAGCACCACTCATTTCGTCTTCTACAATGTGTGTTTGATGCTTTAGCACTTCAACTCCAGCGCTTTTCGCTGCGTCTACCATCTTTAGAGCGGTTTGTAATGAACCTTCGTGATTAATCCCTATTTCAGCAATAACCAAAGGTGGGTAATCTTGACCGATTTTTCTTCCTGCTATTTCTATATATGGATTCATTCTAATAAACTTAATTTCTAACTTTTTTATTGGTTTTTCCTAAAGATTACTCTAAGTGACACTTAATCTTTTTAAACAAATATTCAGCATATTCAAAATCTTCATCAGTATCAATATCTACTTTTGCATAAGGATGATTTACAATAAAAGGATAATTTTTTTCTCCTAAAATTTTATTATCTAAAATTAAATGCGCTTTTGCAATATATAACAATCCATTTTCAAAATATAAAGGTTCTAAATCTTGACTTCGCTGACCCATTTTGTAATTAAAAGGCATAAACTTATTGTTAATTATTTTACCAAATTTATCGGTGTTTCTGCTGACAGTCATTAAACTATCATAATTACCGCTGACATATTTCTGATAAGCCTCCTTTAAAAGACCACTAGGTCTTAATGGGTTTGTTGGTTGTAATAATATTACAGACTCAAAGGATTCATTTACAACATCTAACACATGTTTTACAGCATCTATAGTTGGTGAATCATCATGGGCTAAAAAAGGGGGCCTATCAATTACTTCAGCGCCATATTTAATAGCAATATCCTTTACTTTTTTATCTTCTGTAGAAACAACAATTCTATTAATATCATGAGATTGTGCATACTTAATACTGTGAACAATTAATGGAACATTACCTAATAATTTAGTATTTTTATTGGGTAGCCGTTTAGAGCCTCCTCTCGCTGGAATTATAACTATTGTCTTATATTTCATTTTAAAAGTGTTCAGACTCGTTTTTAGAAAGTCCTTTATATCTTAAAAAAAACTGCCAAAATATTTTTTTATGTATAATTTTATCAAAAATTACATTTTTGATAAAATTGAGAACTCTTAATTCTTTTAATTTTACAAGTTTTGGTTGAGATAAATTATTCTTTTTATCTCTAATGTTTACCAAAGTTTCTGGCATCCAACTTTCAATGGTGTTTCCCATATGATAAGTGTAATTATTTTCTGTTGCTAATCTCCAGTAACCCCTATTCACAACTGGTTCATCTAACAATTTTCTTTCACTTTCTCCACCTAAACTAAAACTTGATTCTAGAAATTTTAGTTTATTAAAAATATCTCCTCTATAAGTCGCTACAAAGTGGCCTGCACCTATTGCAGCTTTTACTTTACCTTTAGAAATTGTTAATTGTTTTTCAAGGTTGTATTTATTATACAATTCTGGATGGCCAATACTTTTTGCAAAAAATTTCATTCCATTTGCATTCAATACTTTAGAAAATCTTAAATCCTTTGATAATCCTTTTTCAAACAATATATTTGATGTATGATAACGAATTAACTTAGGATTAGCAGTAGTAGAAACTGAACCTGCTTTTTTAAATATTTCAAAAACTTTATAAGTTTCTTTTTGCCAGTTATTTAAAAACAATACGTCTGCATCAGTTATTGTTATCAATTGAAATTTTTGACCAACTAATCCTTTAAAAATAGCATTTAATTTACCGATATTTGTTGTGTGTATTACCTCATGAATTTTATCAGTCTCATATAATTCATTTAAATAAGATACAACTTTTTCAGAACTTCCATTATTAACAATAGTAAAATAGGTTTTTTTATGGCTCGTTTTAAATAATGATTCTAAACAATATTTTAAAATAGTAAAACTATCTTTAAAATACCCTTGATGGTTAGGAATATATACTGGAATAATAACCTGATGAAAATAATCAAGAGATTTTAATTCTTTATCTTTATTCGGGTTAAATCCTACTCTCATTTTTTTATTTCGTTGGGTGAAAAACTAAAATATTGTTTGAAATATTAATTATCATAAATACTTTGAATTGATTTACTTTAATATACAATTCTTATATATTATTCAAATAATAGATTGGTCTCATTCGCAATAAAAACATATTAATTTTTTTGGGTCTTTCAGGATGTACTTCATTCCACCTTCTTAATGAACTTTTAACTAAATAAATGGCTATACGGTGCAATATAAAAACATTTGAGATACCCATATTTTTTAAATTTGCAAAAATCTTTTTTTCAATTCCTAAATATTTAATTTCTTGTAAAGATAGTCTCTCTTTGTCTTGATGATCTCTATAGAATGCTAACGGTTCATCTATATACAAAACTTTATGTCTAAAAAACATTCTGTGATAAAAATCTATATCTTCTCCCACTTTAATACTCTCATCAAACATTAAATCTTTTTGAAATACTTTTTTTCTTATTAATGGTGTTGGTGATTTAACTGCCCAACCGCCAATTGCGTTCCAAAATACATATCCTGAACGTTTATGTGCATTTTTAGATGAAGCGCCAATTATTATTCCTGAAGAATTACCATCGTCATCTACAATCATGGCAGAAGAGTGAATGCAATCAATATCAGGATATTTTTCAAGCAATAAAAGTTGTTTTTCAATTTTATCTTCTCTCCAAAAATCATCATCATCTAAAAAGGCTATAAAATTTCCTTTTGATTTTCTAATTCCATAATTTCTAGCAGATGACAACCCTCCATTTACCTTATAAAAGTAAAAACAATTCTCAAATTTATCACATATTTTTTGAGCATAGTTTATATTTGACCCATCATCTACAACAATAATTTCAATATTAGTATATGACTGTCTAACAACACTTTGAATAGCTTCACTTAGATATACTTCTCGATTATATGTCGGAATTATTACTGAAACTAAAGAATTTAGCATATTATATATAATATTTTAATCTTAACTTATACATTACATTAAATGTAGGTAAATGTATTGAATTTTATGGTAAAATATTTTTTATCAAAAATTTATTTAACTTTTTAAATATCTTTTTCTTTAGCAGTTTTAAATAGTGAATTTTTCGTTTATAAGTTTTTGCAATTGGTTTATTATTTGAAAATAAAACTTTCTCTATCAAAAGTAACACCTTCTCTTTTTCTTCAATATGACTTAATTTATTTTCACTAAACACAGGTTCCATTAACATTTTAATTGCTATATCTGGGTTATTCTCTATTTCAGTTAATTTTCTATAGAGTGCTTCTTCAGATTTAAAATCATTATAATTAATAAATCGTTTAGGATTAAAATCTCTATTAATTAGTTTATTTCCATAATAGATGGGTATAGCATCAACATATATTGATTCTAATATTTTCTCTGTCGTATATCCGTTATGAGAAGAATTTTCAAAAGCCATGACAAATTTATAGTTTTTAATAAATTCTAACTTGTTTTCAACTGGCCCGCCAACATTGTTAAATTGTTTACCTCCTGAATCAATTTTCCTAAATTTTGATAATTTTTTAAAAAAGTCTAATCTCTTAGAAGATTTTGGACTAGATACAACCATACAACAAAAGTTTGTTTTTTCTTGCCATACTTTTTTAGCCTCTTCAAAAGATTTTTTTGATTCTAATTTTTTTAACATATTTAGTTCTTCTATATATAAGGAATATAATGGTAACCTAAAATGTTTTTTATTGCGATTAAAGTCAAAAGAAAAAGCAAGATCACAAGAGCTAAAGTCTGGTCTAATGTTTTCTCCTGTATAATAAATTCTTTTGCATGAATAATTCAAATAATTTTGCCCAAAACATGAATAAATAATAAAATCTGGATTAAAACTATCTATTTGTACAGTATACTTTTGAGAGAGTAAATTATAAAAATAATTATCTGTTTTATTAAAACCTTCCCAAAAATCAATGAAATCAATTCTAATTATACTCATTTAAATAATATTATCCTATTCTAATTTTCCAGAAAGTTGGTAAATAAAATTTAGCATGTTTAGGTAATGCTCTTTTTCTTTTGGTAAAATCACTTTGCTCTAAATTAAAAGTAAAAAAGTACTTGACCTCATAAAGTGTTTCAACGTTTCCCAAGCCAAACCATAGATTAATTATATATAATCCTGGAATATATAAAAGTTCATCTGTATTTATTTCTAAATTTAATATTTTACCCTTTGGTAATTTAGGTACAATTAATCCATCGTCTTCATTAGTAATATGTGAAATTAGCTCTTCATTTATATTCTTTAAATCCATAGCAATTGATAAATTACTAATATCAATAAGACTTTTAATTTTTAAATTAATTTGTATCTTATCACCTAATAATAAAGAGCCATTACTATTAATTTTTTTTTTGTTTTTAGTAAAATTATAGTCTAGCAATTTTATTGCACCAGAAAAGTCTTTATGTTCACTTTTTTTATCAAAAAAAGATAATGATAAAGAAGTATAAAAATCAACTGTTTCATTAATACTGCCTTTGTAAGTTAATTTCCCATTATCTAACACAATGCCTCTAGTACATAAACTTTTTACAGCCGCCATATTATGACTCACAAACAAAACAGTTCTACCGTCACTTTTAGAAATATCTTGCATTTTACCTATGGCTTTTTTTTGAAACTCCACATCACCTACAGCTAAAACTTCGTCAACTACTAAAATATCGGGTTCTAAATGTGCCGCTACAGCAAAAGCTAAACGCACTTTCATACCACTTGAGTAACGTTTTACAGGTGTATCTATATAGCGTTCACAACCCGAAAAATTAACAATTTCATCTAATTTAGCATTAATTTCTTTTTTGGTCATTCCTAAAATTGCCCCATTTAAAAAGATATTTTCTCTACCGGTCATTTCGGGATGAAAACCTGTACCCACTTCTAAAAGAGAAGCAATACGTCCTTTAGATTTAATACTGCCCGTTGTAGGACTTGTTACTTTTGACAATATTTTTAACAGCGTTGATTTACCAGCACCATTTTTACCTATTATACCTAATACTTCACCACGTTTGACTTCAAAATTAATATCTTTTAAAGCCCAAACGTATTCTGAATTTCCTTTTGTACTTCTATCATTACTTTCACCAATTTTCAGAAAAGGATCTTCCTTGCCTCTCACTTTATACCACCATCTATTTAAATCATGACTGATAGTACCAGTACCAACAACACCTAATCGATATTGTTTTGATAAGTTTTCTACTTTTAAAATAATGTCAGACATAAACTATATCGTATCTATAAAACTTTTTTCGGTCTTATTAAAAATAATAATCCCCATTAATAATATAATTAATGTCGTTACACAGGTATAAACAATTCCAAACACAGAAACCCTTCCCTCGCCTAATAACATATACCTAGCAGACTCTATTATATAAGCCATAGGATTGTACTTAACAACCCACTCATAGCCTTTTTCTTGAAACAGAGAAAGTGGTAAAACTACCAATGACACATACATTAATAATTGCACCCCAAAACTTACCAAAAAAGTTAAATCGCGGTACTTTGTAACCATTGACGATATTATCATACCCAAACCTAAGCCTAACATCCCCATAAAAAGCACTAAAACAGGAAATAAAACAATGTAAATATTTGGTATTAATTGATATCCCGTTATAACAAAATAAATATAGAAAACGATTAAAATAAGTAATTGTATCACAAATTTTAAAAGATTAGATACTATTATTGAAAGGGGCATAATAATCCTAGGAAAATAGACTTTCCCAAAAATAGCTTCATTTTTTTTAAACGTATCTGACGTAGCCGTTAAGCACTCTTTAAAATAATTCCACGTGGTAACACCAGCCAAATTAAACAAAAAAGGTGGAATAGTTCCCGTTGAAATATTGGCAATGTTATTAAAAATTAAAGTAAAAATTACAGATGTAATCAAGGGTTGAATAATATACCACAATGGCCCTAAGATAGTTTGCTTATACACCGTTACGACATCTCTTTTTACAAATAACATCAATAAATCGCGATACTGCCAAACTTCCTTAAGATTTAATCTAAGTAAATTGTCTTTAGGTTTAATTTCGAAAAGCCACTCGTTTTCTTTGGACATAATTAATATTATCTGTTCAACTCTAAATACTTATCAACAAAGGCTTTAATTCCAAATTCAATAGGCGTACTGGGTTTAAAATCTATATAATCGTATAAACTTTGTACATCGGCATAAGTTGCCGCTACATCTCCAGGTTGCATGGGTTTAAAAACAATTT
>CAZGZH010000040.1:0-8161 GCA_964529645.1 uncultured Flavobacteriaceae bacterium | reverse complement strand
AAAATGTTTTTAAGTTCTTGAGTAAGGCGTTTTTTATTAAAATCGTTTTGAATAAGTTCGGTTATGGCTTCTTTATCTAATATAAGGTTTACCAAACTTATAAATTTTAAAGAAACTACCCGTTTACCAATTTGATACGACAGCCAACTGCCTTTGTAACACACTACTTCGGGTACTTTAAACAAAGCGGTTTCGAGTGTGGCTGTGCCTGAGGTAACGAGGGCGGCTGTGGCAACACTTAACAAATCGTAGGTTTTATTGGTTATAAAACTGATATTATTTGACTTTGTGAAATCTTTGTAAAAGTCGGCTTCTAATCCCGGGGCACCGGCAATAACAAGTTGATAAGCGTTAAAATCGGTCGAAAGGCTGAGCATAACATGGAGCATTTTCTTTATTTCTTGTTTACGGCTACCGGGCAGTAAAGCAATAATGGGTTTATCGCCTAGTTTATGAATCTTTCTAAACACTTTTTCGTCTATGGGTTTGCGGTGTGCAATAGCATCTATTAAAGGATGTCCTACAAAATGAACTTTAAAATGGTGTTTTTTTTCGTAAAAATATTTTTCAAAAGGGAGAATGACATACATAGCATCAACATCGCGTTTAATGCTTTTGATACGGTTTTCTTTCCACGCCCAAATTTGTGGCGAAATATAATAATGGACTTTTATATTATGCGCTTTTGCAAATGTGGCAATACGCATATTAAACCCAGGATAATCGACTAAAATCAGCACATCAGGTTGGTATTTTAAGAGGTCATTTTTACATAATTTAAGATTATTTGTAATGGTTTTAAGGTTTAATAAAACCTCTAAAAACCCCATAAAAGCCAAATCTTTATAATGTTTAACTAAAGTGCCACCAACAGCTTGCATTAAATCGCCACCCCAAAACCTAAAATCGGCTTTAGCGTCTTGTTTTTTTAAGGCTTTCATCAAGTTTGACGCGTGTAAATCGCCTGAAGCTTCACCTGCAATAATATAGTATTTCATAGCTTACAAAAATTGCGAAATTAATACCATAAAAGCCACTATAAAACTAGCCAAAACCACCCCGCGGGCACGGTAATCTTGCTTCTTTTTTAGGAAGATAAAAAACACAAATAAATTGGGTAAAGCAGCTAAACCCAAAAGCTTTCCGAAGAGTTTCTTTTCGAAAAGAAATGAGAACATTTCTTTAAAATCCATATTGACAACGAATTCCATAAAGACAAAAAACCCAAACGACGTTGCTAGTAATCCTACTAAAAATCCGATGCCAATTTCTTTTTTCACAAATCCCAGTTGTTTATTTTTTGCATAAAATGATGGGCGGTTAGGTCGAATTGTACTGGTACGACTGATATAAATCCGTTGTCAAGTGCATAAATATCGGTATCTTCACCGTGATCCATATTAGAAAAAACACCTGTTAGCCAATAGTATTCTTTACCCTGCGGATTAACACGTTTGTCAAATTCTTCTTTCCAATTGGCCCGTGCTTGACGGCATATTTTTATCCCTTTAAAAACACCGTCGTTGGTTTTTGGGAAGTTGACATTGAGTACAATACCATCGGGCAAACCTCTTTCAAGAACATTTTGTGCAATTTTCTTAACATAAGTGTTTAAGCCTTTAAAATCGGCTTTCCAAGAATAATCTAAAAGCGAAAAACCAACAGCGGGAACTCCTTCAATTCCCGCCTCTATCGCGGCGCTCATCGTGCCAGAATAGATAACGTTTATAGAAGCATTAGACCCGTGATTAATGCCCGAAACACATAAATCTGGTTTGCGATTGAGAATTTCATTCACCGCTAATTTTACACAATCGGCGGGTGTACCAGAACATTTATATTCTATTTGTGGACTTTCTAAATCAATATTTATTGGGTTACAACGCAATGTAGAATCTAATGTAATAGCATGTCCCATGCCACTTTGAGGGCTTTCTGGTGCTACAACAACAACATCGCCCAATTCGTTCATAGCTTTTATAAGTTCGCGAATTCCTGGGGCGGTAATACCATCGTCATTTGTAACTAAAATTAAAGGTCTTTTTTTCATAAAGCTGTTCTCAATAATATTATTACAAAACTAAGGTTATTTTTTGGGACTTTTTACGACTTAACTTTAACATTTTGTAAAGAGAAATAGTTATAGATATTAACTAATCTTGTATTAAAATATCAAGGATAGATTAGTTTAATTTTAATAAGGATTAATAAAATCTTTTACAATATGTATAGAATTATGTTTAAATGATAAAGAATTAATTAAAAACACTATTTTTGATTCACGAGAACAATGACTGCTATGAAAAAATTAGGACAATTAAAGACAATTAAAGTACTTATAATAGCCATTTTATTAGGGGCTTTTACCATTAGCTTTACAGTTAATCCAAAATCAGATCCAGAAAAAGACCGCGTTTTAATAAGTCTTTTAAAATTGGCATTGACAAAAGGTCATTACGAACCAAAAGACTTTAATGATGCTTTTTCTGAGTTGGTTTTCAAAAACTTTCTCAAAAATTTAGATCCGCGAAAGCGCTTTTTTACACAAAAAGACATTGACTATTTAGCTAAGTACAAAGATTTAATTGACGATCAAATAAAGAGTGAAGATTTGAGCTTTTTTAATGAGGTTTATACTAGTTACAATAAACGACTAAAAGAAGCTAGCTTACTTTACCCTGATTTATTAGCCAATAAATTTGATTTTAAAATTAAGGATGAAATAGCTTTAAAATATGAAGATTTACATTTTTCTAAAAATCAGGCAGAACGTATTAAAATTTGGCAAAGAGAACTTAAATTAAATACCATTTCGCGCATAAAAGACAAAATGGATTTAGAAAAAGCGCATCACAAAAAAGATTCTAAATACAAAATTAAAAGTTTTGATCAAATAGAAAAAGAAGCCAGAGAAAGCACCCATAAAAATATGGATGAGTTTTTTAAACGCATGTTAGAACTCAATCAAGATGACGCATTTGCTGTATTTTTAAATACTATTACTTTAGGATTCGATCCTCACACAACCTATTTTGCTCCACAAGACAAAAAGCGTTTTGATATAAGTATGGCAGGAAAACTTGAAGGTATTGGTGCGAGACTTCAAAAGAAAGGCGATTTTACCAAAGTTGTTGAACTTATTTCAGGAGGCCCCGCGTGGAAAAAAGGAGAGCTCGAAGTAGGCGATTTAATTTTAAAAGTAGCACAAGGCGATAAAGAACCTGTAGATATTGTCGGCATGCGTTTAGACGATGCTATTGAATTTATAAAAGGTAAAAAAGGCACAGAAGTCCGCTTGACGGTTAAAAAAATAGATGGTTCTATAAAAACTATTTCTGTTATTAGAGATATAGTAGAATTAGAAGAGGTTTTTGCAAAATCGAGTGTGGTAGAAAAGAATGGTAAAAAATACGGCATTATTAATTTGCCTAAATTTTACATAGATTTTAAAGCGGCAAGTTCGCGGAATGCAGCTTCTGATATGGCTAAACAAATAGCCTATTTAAAAGGAGAAAATGCCAAAGGTATTTTAGTAGATTTGCGTAATAACGGCGGCGGCTCTTTAAGAACAGCTATAGATATAGCTGGTTTATTTATAGAAAAAGGCCCTATAGTTCAGGTAAGATATAGAGGCGAAAAAGCAAAAGTACAAGAAGATAATAATAGAAAAATTCAGTGGGATGGTCCTTTAGTTATTTTAGTTAATGAGTTTTCAGCTTCAGCTTCAGAAATTTTTGCGGCTGCGATGCAAGACTATAATCGCGCTGTTATTATTGGCAGTAAACAAACTTTTGGCAAAGGAACCGTTCAAAACATTTTAACATTAAATAATTATGTTAATTACCCTAAAGATCTAGGGGCTTTAAAAATGACAATTCAGAAATTTTACCGTGTAAATGGTGGGGCTACACAGTTAAAAGGCGTAACCTCTGATGTGGCTTTACCAGATAGATATGCCTTTATGGATATTGGTGAACGCGACGAAGAAAACCCTTTAGCTTGGGATAAAATTGAATCGGCAAAGTACACGCCTTGGAATGAGTATGCTAATTTTGACGAAGTTGTAAACCAAAGTAAAATACGTGTCCGCAATAACGACTATTTTAAACTGGCTAATAAAAATGCCAAATGGTTAAAACAACAACGCAAAGACACATATGTACAACTTAACTACAAATTGTTTGAAGACGATTTAGAAAAGAGAATAAAAGAAAGTAAGACTTTTGAAGGCCTCAATAAATTTAATGGGAATCTTGTTTTTAAATCGCCTTTATACGAGATGCCTTTGTTAAAAAAAGATTCTGTTTTAGAACAAAAGAGAACGAGATGGCATAAAAATTTAGCCAAAGATGCTTATATTGATGAAGCACTTAATATTTTAGCCGCTCTAAAGCTAAAACCCAAAGAACATTTAGTTAAAAATTAAATGACACAAAAAAGTAAATCATTAACACAAATAGCTCTGAGTAAATTTAAAAAAAACCGCTCGGGGCTTTTGAGTTTTTGGTATATTGTTTTTTGTGCTTTTGTAGCGGTATTTGCATACGTTTTAGCACCCGATAATACAACTAATGCCAATCAGATGCATTTAGAAATTCACTCAAAACCACCAGGTTTTAAGGTGTTTATTTTAAATATTCCGTCAAAAATAAAAGAAGAACAAACTTTTTTTGACAAATGGTTTTTTGGTAAAAAATCTGATGTTACAGAAATTCCGATTGAAAGTTTTGTTTTAAAAAATAGCGGATTAGAAGTGGTTAATTACCCTAAAAGTTTAAATAAAACACAGTTTTTTGCCAAATCCCTTTTTAAGGATAGCCCAGAGAAATACATCAAACAAAAACGCTTTTTATTTGGCACAGATCGTTACGGGCGCGATTTGTTAAGTCGCTTATTAATTGGCACGCGCATTTCGTTTTTTATTGGTTTTATAGCCGTATTTATATCGTTGGTTATTGGCATCAGTATAGGTGCGACGGCAGGTTATTTTGGGGGTAAAATAGATGCTTTTTTAATGTGGCTGATTAATGTTACGTGGACAATTCCAACCTTACTTTTGGTAATAGCCATTACCTTAGCTTTAGGTAAAGGATTTTGGCAGGTTTTTATAGCTGTAGGTTTAACAATGTGGGTAGAAGTTGCTAGAGTGGTAAGAGGACAAGTTTTAAGCGAAAAACACAAGCAATACATTGAGGCAGCTAAAGTTTTAGGATTTTCGCATATGCGTATAATTTTTAAACATATATTACCCAACATTTTAGCCCCTATAATTGTTATTTCTGCAGCCAATTTTGCAGCATCAATTCTTATAGAAAGTGGCTTGAGTTTTTTAGGGATTGGCGCGCAACCCCCCACACCATCTTGGGGCGCTATGATTAAAGATCATTACAATTATATAATTTTAGGCAAGCCATTTTTAGCCATTATCCCTGGCTTAGCTATTATGAGTTTGGTAATGGCCTTTATGATGATGGGAAATGCTTTACGCGACGCACTAGATGTTAAAAATTAAGACTTATTTTTGCAAAAAAATATTAGGGTTTTATACAATTTAAATGTTAAAAGAAGTAGCAGAACATATTAATGAGAATTTTCCTTTTTTAAAAAGGGCTAAACTTCTTGTAGCTACTTCTGGCGGTATAGACAGTATGGTGGCTTCTTATATTTTAAATAGTTTGGGATATAATATCGCTTTAGCGCATTGTAATTTTAAATTAAGAGCCAAAGACGCTGATAAAGACGAAGTCTTTGTTAAAGACTGGGCACACAAAAATAACATTGTTTGTTATACGCGTCCTTTTGAAACAGCTCAATATGCTGCAACACAAAAAATCTCAATTCAATTAGCCGCAAGAGAATTGCGCTATCAATGGTTTGACGGTTTATTAGCACAAGAAAATTACGATTATATTATTACGGCACATCATGCCAATGACAATTTAGAAACAATACTGTTAAATTTAACAAGAGGCACTGGGTTTAAAGGTTTGTTAGGTATTCCTGAACAAAACGATAAGATTATAAGGCCTTTTTTACCCTTTTCTAGAGAGGCTATTTTAATGTTTGCTCAAAAAAATAATATCGCTTGGCGCGAAGATAAAAGCAATGCGTCGGATAAATATTCACGAAATAAAATAAGACATCAGGTAATACCTGTTTTACAAGAATTAAATCCCAATTTAATAGACTCTTTCACTAAAAACCAAGATTACTTAAAAGGTGTTGAAAATGTTTTAAAAGATCGTCTTAAAGCAGTGAAAAAAGAGGTTGTAAGGCAAATAGGAAAGAGCAGTTTAAGTTTTGATATTGCTAAAATTTCGAAATTATCAAATCCAAAAGCGTATTTGTTTGCGCTTTTTAGAGATTACGGATTTACAGCTTGGGATGATATTGCGGACTTGCTAACAGCTCAATCTGGGAAACAAATTTTCAGTAAAACACATCGCTTATTAAAAGATAGAGAAGCCTTATTGTTAAGCCCTTTGGAAAGAGGAAATGAGATTAAAGGAAGTTACCTAATAAACAACTTAGAAATAGGCTTATCTTTGGAAGACTTAAGTTTGAGTTTTGAAGATGTTAGTAAAACCGACTTTAATAGCGAGACAAATAAAGAATGTGTTTTTATAGATAAAGACAAAATAAAGGGTTCTTTAAAAGTAAGAAAATGGCAAAAAGGCGACTATTTCTACCCTTTTGGGATGCAAAACAGAAAGAAAATCAGTGCGTTTTTTAAAGATCAAAAAATGTCGCTTTTAAAAAAAGAAAACACTTGGTTGCTCTGTGACGATAATAACATTGTTTGGATTATTGGGCAGCGATTAGACAACCGCTTTAGAATATCAGAAAAAACACAAAAGATTTTAAAAATAAATTATACCTCATGAAAAAAATAATAGTCTTACTGATTTTAATTTTAAGTTTTAGTGCTAAAGCTCAAATATTAGATCCTATAAAGTGGTCAACTTCAGTAGAAAAAATATCTGACTCGCAATACGATTTGGTAGTTACAGCTAAATTAGATAACAAATGGCATTTGTATTCTCAATATTTGGCAAATGATGATGGCCCTATTGCTACAGCCTTCAGTTTTAAAGATTCTTTAAACACCTATCAATTAATTGGTAAAACCAGAGAAGGAGAAGGACACACAGAACACGATAAAGTGTTTGATATGGTTATTAAATTCTTTGAAAAAGAAGCTGTTTTTAAACAACGCATCAATCTTTTAACCGATAAGAAATTGGTTTTAAATGAATCTGTTTATTATATGGTGTGCGATGATGCCAATTGTTTGCCCCCTACAGATGTCGATTTAACTTTTACCATTCAAGGTAAGGCAGGAAAGTTTTTAAAAGACACAAAATTAAAAGAAGATAAAACTCAAAATCAAGATAAAAAAGAAGTAGTAAATGAAGATACAGCACCTTCTAAATCTAAAAAAGGTTTGTGGGGAATTTTCTTTATAGCATTTCTTTCGGGGTTTGCGGCTTTGTTAACACCTTGTGTGTTTCCTATGATTCCTATGACCGTGAGCTTTTTTACCAAGCAAAGTAAAACCAAGGCAGCAGGGATAAGAAATGCTTTGATTTACGGATTAGCCATTGTAGTTATCTACGTATTTCTGGGTTTTGCCGTATCGTGGTTTTTTGGAGCAGATGCCCTCAACGCTCTTTCTACCAATGTGTGGTTTAATTTGATATTTTTTATACTATTAGTTGTTTTTGCAGTGTCATTTTTAGGCGCTTTCGAAATTATGTTACCCAATTCTTGGGCTAATAAAGTAGACTCTAAAGCCGATAAAGGTGGTTTATTAGGTATCTTTTTTATGGCTTTAGCCTTAGCCATTGTATCCTTTTCTTGTACGGGCCCTATTGTAGGATCTGTTTTAGTTGTGGCAGCGTCATCTGGTTTTGGCATTGCGCCAATAGTAGGTATGTTAGGTTTTTCTTTGGCATTAGCAATACCCTTTACCTTATTTGCCGCTTTCCCAGGATGGCTTAATTCACTCCCAAAATCTGGGGGATGGCTCAATACGGTTAAAGTGTTTTTAGGCTTCTTAGAATTGGCTTTTGCGTTTAAATTCCTCTCGAATGCCGATTTGGTTTTAGACTTACATCTTTTAGAACGCGAAACCTTTATAGCCATTTGGATTGCCGTATTT
>CAZGZH010000039.1:0-8177 GCA_964529645.1 uncultured Flavobacteriaceae bacterium | reverse complement strand
ATAGTTCTTCTAAAAAGCGCTCTTTATTTTCTTTGACAAAAGTTGAAAGGGGTGTCATATTTAGTGTTGTATTTTTGAAAATCAAATGTAAGAAAATTATAAGTCAAGCCCTTTTCTTTTTACAAGTATTATGTATATTTGCATCCTTAAATAAATGCGGGCGTGGTGGAATTGGTAGACACGCTAGACTTAGGATCTAGTGCCGCGAGGTGTGAGAGTTCGAGTCTCTCCGCCCGCACAAAGGAAAAGGTAACAACGGAAAGTTGTTACCTTTTTTTATTGAAAACTATTGAGACGAGAAGCCTGTCCTGAGCTTGTCGAAGGGAGTCTCTCCGCCCTTACAAGGAACCTCAATTACAATGTGTAATTGGGGCTTTTTCTTTACGTTCCGTCCTGCCCGCACAAAACCGCCATTACTTTTAGTAGTTGCGCGTATGTTTTTTAAAGAGCCTTTATTTTAGTTGCTAAAAAATTTTTATCGCCAATTTTTTCGAGCAATTTAAAATGATGTTTATGATGTACATCAGACCTAGCAAAACCCTAATAGCCTATTTTTAAAAGATACCGTACTCCTTCGTCGTAGTGTTTGGTAAGTGAGCGTAAATTGAGAAGAAACAGACACCCTGTATTTTTTAAAGCGTCGTATTTTAATATCATTAAGATAAGAAACAAAAGGCTTAAGATGTACTAAAATGGATTGAAATATTTAATGAAAGGTTAATCTAATAAAACAAAAGCTAGAAAAGTAAATTTTTTTACAATGACTTGTTGATTGATATAAAATAGTCATTCACATACAAAAAAGCGTCATTCACACCATTTTATTTTGTTAACTGTATTAAAATGAGTATAATTGTCATCTCTAACCCCTTGATACTACTAAAAATCAAACATATGAAACAAAAAATTACATTTTTAATGGTACTCTTTATTGTCAGTTTTGGCTTTGCACAAAGCAAGACAGCTAAGGGTCAAAAAACGGCAGCGTCTATAACTTTTACAGGCTTTAGTACAGGTAACTGGGGCGCGGCGGGCAATTGGTCTACGGCTTCTGTACCAACTAGTGCTGATGATGTTATTATTCCTAATGGTAAAATAGTTAATTTAAATTCTACAACGGCTTTTGCACTTAGTTTAAATATTAATTCGGGAGGCACATTACAAATAGCCAATGGGAAATCGTTAAAAGTTACTAATGCTTTGACTAATAATGGTACACTTACAATCACTTCCGACGCTTCATTAAGTCCCTCTCTTATTGTAGGGTCTTTTTCCGGCAGTAGTATTACTTATCAGCGCTATTTAACGGGTGGCAGTACGTGGCATTTAATCAGTTCGCCAGTAACCGCTAGTCAAACAATAGCGGCCTTTATAGCGAGTTTTGGGGGGAGTATGACGCAAAGCGGTGTTGATTATAGCTTAGCGCCTTATGATAATACCTTTCCTGCAGGCGGTAATACCTGGGTGCATTACACTACAGGTGCCGGTACAAACCTACCACCGGCTTCTAGTTTCGTAGATGGAAAGGGGTATGAAATTTTGATGAATGGCGATGGAACAGTTGATTTTACAGGCAATATATTGACGACAGGTAAAGATATTACACTGACAGAAAATACAACGGGTTGGAATTTAATTGGAAATCCGTATACTTCTTATCTGGCTATGAATTCAAATGCCAATGCCACTAATTTTCTAGGAACAAATTCAGCGAGTTTAGATCCCTCTTTTGTATCGATATATGTGTGGAATCCTACCAATAGTTCTTACGATATTTATAACCAAGCCTCCGCTGCGCGTACTTTAGCACCCGGACAAGGGTTTTTTGTAAAATCAAAAGCAGGAGGCGGGGTCCTTGCGACTTTTACCACAGGAATGCAATTAAATTCAGGAAATGCTTTTCAAAAAACAGCGTCAAACATTCCTACCATAAGTTTATCAGTTGATAACAATTCGGGCATTGTAAGCAGTACCCAAATAAAATATATGAGTGGTACCACATTAGGCCTCGACCCTGGTTATGATGCGGGGCGTTTTGGTGCTGTAGGTACGGGCTTTAATGTTTACACACATTTGGTACAAGACAACGGTGTGGCTTTTGCTTTACAAGTAGTACCAGAAACGGGTTACGACACTACTGTTATACCAATTGGTTTAGATGCGAGCGCTGGCACGCAAATTACTTTTAAAGCTAATGCGACAGATTTACCAGTCGGAAAAAAAGTGTTTTTAGAAGACAAACTTTTAAGTACAGTTACAGAAATTAATAATAGTGATAAATTTTATACCGTTACTTTGAGTGCAGATTTATCTGGAATAGGCCGTTTTTATATGCATACTTTAGACAATGCGTCTACCTTGGCAATAGATGATTTTACAGCCTCAAAATACTTATTGATAGCTAGTCCAGAAACGCAAAACATAAGATTATATGGTACAGTAGCAGAGAAAGGCGCGCTAGCTATTTATGACAGCTTAGGTCGCATGATTTACCGTACATCTTTACAAACAGGGACAGAACAAGATATTAAAGTGCCCAAAATGTCTGCAGGTGTTTATTTTGTAAAAATAAGTGTAGACAAAAAACCTTTTAGTAAAAAAATAGTGTGGTATTAATATCTTTAAAAAAGTAAAATGGAAAATAAGAAACAATTAGAAAATAAAATAGTAAAAGGGGTTGAAACTACAAAAGAGCTTATTACAAGAAAGCAAGCCATTCAAAAGGCGGCTCAATATATGGCACTAACGGCTCTGTCGACCTTTATAATTTTAAATCCAAAGAAAGCACAAGCCCAATCTGGTGGCCCAGGCGCGCCAAAGTTCTAGGTATTTATTTAAAATTACGGTATAACAAAGAGATATCACATCATTTATGGGGTGTGATATTTTCTTTTTAAAGAATAAAGTTTACTTTTAAGGGTCTATTTAATATTATGAATTTCAAATCATTTGCTATTTTAGTTAAACCTTTAAAAGAAAAATCAATTGTTTGGTTTAAAAAAAGTAACACTTATGTATTGGTAGCACATGACACAGCACAAATTATTACCCAATATTTTGAAGATTGTAACCAAACTAATGGCGTGAGTTGGATCTTAAAACATTTGGAGCTATCAGAAAATGAAGCACAGAAACTTATGACTTCTGTTATTGATTTGATAGATAAAGTCAATGTAAAAAATGATGTAATAGACAATGAAGACGGTATTGTAAATCCTGTTTCAAATTTTAAAGCCACCAAATATTACCGCATCAATAACACCGCTTTTAAAGTTGATTTTGAAAATGCCGATGTGGCTTTTTTAATTCATCCCAAGTTCAAACATCTCGAAGTAAAAGCTATTTCAAAATACAATCATCATTTTGAGGTGTTTTTAAAAGAGGGTAAAATTGTTTTAAAAACCGATGACGGTTTTGTAGGTACTTGGCTCCCTGAAGAAACGCATTTCTTTCAAGGGAAATTTTCTATGAAACTGGTCGCAAAACTCTATGGGAAATCAGAGTCCAATTGGTTAGGCGTTTTTCATGCCTCCGCTTTAAGCGATGGCCATAAAAACATCATGTTTCTTGGCGATTCTGGTAACGGAAAAAGTACGCTTGCGGCTTTGTTAGTATCACAAGGCTATACGCTTTTTGCCGATGATTTTGTGCCAGTTGAAGCAAAAAGTCAGCATATTTATTATTTTCCGGCAGCCATTTCTATTAAAGAAAAAGCTTTTAGTATTCTGAACCCCTTATTCCCTCAATTAAAAGAGACGCCCCAAATTGACTTAAAATACATCAACAAATCGGTAAGATATTTAGGAGTCCCTAAGCCAGAGGGTACATTTAAAACACACCTGCCTTGTAAACAATTGGTTTTTGTTAAATATCAAAAAGGAAGTGGTTTGAAATTAAGCAAACTCAATAGCGAAGTAGCCTTTGAACAACTCATCCCAGATTCTTGGTTATCACCTGAGCCCCAAAACGCTCCACTTTTTTTAGACTGGTTTACAAGTTTAACCTGTTATTCCTTAATTTATTCTGATAACGAATTGATGTACCATTGCGTCAAAAAACTCTATAAAGGTGACTTATAAGCAGACCTTATATTTTGTAGGACACTGTTTGTCATTAGCCAAGTATCCCGAAAGGCGCAAAGAGATGGCTAGGCTTATTAAAGCGAACGATGTGGATTGGGATAAGGTTGTAAAACTGAGCTCTAACCAATTGGTAGTACCATCTTTGTATCTAAATCTAAAAAAGGCACAATTATTAAACCTATTACCAGACGGTTTAGAAATTTACTTTAAAGAAATAACAGAAGCCAATAAAACACGTAACAAGGCACTTATAAAACAGGCAAACCATTTAGTAAACACACTTGATAAACACACAATAAAGCCTTTGTTTTTAAAGGGGATGGCACATATTTTAGAAGGACTATATATAGATATTGGCGAGAGAATGATTAGCGATATAGATTTTTTAGTAGCACGAGATCAAGTAGAAAAGGTAGCAGAAATATTAAAAAAAGAAGGCTATACTAGATTGTATGAAGGAGGCTTGCTTTTTAAATCGCGACATTATGCCCGACTGATTCATAAGGATTTTATAGGGGCTGTAGAAATACATTGGAATGTTTTAGATAATAAACACGCTACTAAACTTAATTTTGACTTATTGTTTTCTCATAAGCAAAAAATAGCAAATTATGACGTCCCTTCATTTGCACATCAAGCGCTACACAATATGCTTAATGCCCAAATTAGCGACAGCAGTTTTTATAAGGGGTCTGTATTAGTAAGACAATTATATGATTGTTTCTTATTGTCATTTGAAAAAGGTGCCCCAGAGGCATTCAAATTATATAAGCAAGATTATTTTTTAAAAAATATATACCTTACATGGCTGCACAAGCTCTTTAAAACAGAAGCAAAATTGTATAAAAAATCACTTCTTTTAAACTTATTGATGTTACGTTATGAATTTACAGCAAATAAAAATTTGTTTAAAATAGAAAAAACGGTCACCTATTATTGTTATCGTATTTACAATTATCCACGCCAAGTGGTTTTGGCCTTTAATAATAAAAGCAAACGTCAAAATATTATAAAATCATTAACGACTAAAGGCTGGCTAAAAAGACATTTACAGTCTTATAAGAAAAGAAATAGATAAATCAGACTCAAATTGAAAAATTATAAAAGAGGCATTTTAACACAATGTGCACTATAAAAAGGACTTGGTGAAGGGCATATGTTGTACCTACGGCACAAATCAGTATGTTTCTATCTATAATTACACATATTTCATCCCTAAAGGGACGCTTTTTTATCGTGATTATGTCCCGTTAGGGACAATATATCACTTTTAAACAAGAGATATTTTATAGTGCCTTTAGGTACAGCATCTAAGTGTTTTCAGGTTTTCAAATAAAGCGTTTTTCAAATAAAATCAGCCTCCAAAAACCGCGGATTGGGATACTTATAAAAACCTTCACCCGTTTTGCGGCCTAATTTACCTTGGTCTATATAAGTTTTTAATAAAGCCGCAAAGCGTTTACTCCGCGCGTCTTTATTAGGGGCAGTTACATGCCAAGCCGTATCTAAGCCAATTTCGTCAATGATGCCAAAAGGGCCACGCAACATTTTAAAATTGCCCATCCAAGACCTATCCACATCTTCTATGCTGCCAATGTCGTAAGTTACCAAAGCGCCAGCGGCACTGATTAAAGCAATGAGCATCGCATTAAAAATATAGGCAGGTGATTCCTTTTTAACGAGGACGGGTGTTTGCTGGATGCTTTTACCAAAATCTTGAAGTAAAGGAATCAACCAAGTTTCCGTTAGCGGATTGGGCATAATATCGACTACGTTGGCGTAAAAAACATCGTGAAAATGAAAGGCACAAAATTGTTTGGGCCTGCCCGTATCATCCGCGTAAAGCGATGGTAATAATGAAGAGGTATTGGTAGTGAAAATAGTTTTGGGCGGACATAATTTGCCGAATTGTTGCCACACCTTTTTCTTGATAGCGATATTTTCGGTTACCGACTCACTTACCAAATCGGCTTCTTGGGCAGCCGCTTGGGCATCTGTTGTAAAAAGGATATTTTTTACAGCCGTATCAGCTTGCTTTTGCGTATAAGTTTGTGCTTTGATCAGTATTTTAAGCAAATTGGCTTGTATTTTTTTAGCGGAGGTAAAAGCCTTTTCGTCAATGTCGTAAAGGGTGACTTTATAATTATTTAAGGCACAGGCCAAGCCAATACGCAAGCCCAAGGTGCCGCTTCCCAAAATAAGAATGTTGTTAATGTCTTTTATTTTTTTCATTTAATAAGTTTTTGCGTTTTAAGATGTGAAGAGAAATTATCTTTTGAGCCTCAATTTTAAGGTTAACTTTAAACAGGTCTTAGTTCTAAAAGCGTAGCGGTCTTAAGTCTTAATTCTGACAATCATGGTTTCAAAATGACTTTGCCAATATTTTCACGATTTTCGAGAATGGCATGGGCTTTGCCCGCCTCTGCTAAAGGCAATATGGCATGAATAATAGGTTTTATGTGGCCGCTTAACAAATAGCCTATAAGGGTTTTAAAAGAAGACATCATTAAAGAAGGATTGTTTAAAATACCGTAGAGATGAAACATGGAAACTGAATGACATTTATGCGGCCTACTCCCCAGTGCTTGTTTAAAATCGGTTGTGGGTGGCCCTGCGGCGATACCATACCAAATAATATGGCCTAAGGTGGCGAGCATTTTAAAATTAGCGTCAAAACGTGGGCCACCGACACAATCTATAATTAAATCGACACCTTTATCTTTTGTTATCTCGTTAACACGCGCCACCACATCCTCGGTTTTGTAATTAATGACCTCTTGATAGCCCATTTTTTTTATAACAGCGGCTTTATCGTCTTTACTGGTTAATCCGATAAGGGTGATACCGGCAATTTTGGCCAACTGAATTAGGGCGGTACCCACACCACCGGCAGCGGCATGTACCAAAACCGTTTCGCCCGCTTTTGCACGACGAACGGTATGTAACATATGATAAGCGGTGAGATATATGATGGGAAGGGCAGCGGCTTCGTCAAAAGCAACCGCATCCGGAATGGGAATGATAGAGGCGGCTTTTACCACAGCTTCTGTTGTATAAGCAGGTCCCCCAAAAACTATGACGCGTTGCCCCACATTTAAATGTGTCACAGCTGTTCCAACTTTAGTAATTATGCCAGCGGCTTCATTTCCTAATATAGCTGGAAATGCGGGCATATAAGGATAATCGCCTTTGCGGATAAGCACATCGGAATAGTTTACCGAAGCACTTTTAATAGTTACAACAACTTCGTCGGCTTGGCAAAAGGGTGTTTCTATTTCTTCAAATTTAAGGACTTCTTGACCTCCTGTTTTATGGATGCGTATGGCTTTCATAGGTGTTTTGTTTTTTTAGTTTGCTCAAATGTAGGGAAAAGATGGGAGAATGTTTTTCCAAATTTAGCATGAGAAAATAGGAATAGCATATATTTTTATCTTACTCTTAATTGTTTTGGCTAAAGCCAAATTGATGATTGCTTCTCATTAGGCTGGGCTAAAGCCCAACCCATCTGAAATTGAAATTTGCCTTCTGTTTTATAATTGCTTTAAATTTTGGATTGATTTCTATTTTGTTTTAAACAAAAAGATGATCTAATCTTTGATTATGAGCTATAGCAGAGCTTTTTTAAAAAGAGGATTGTCTCTTGTATTTGAACAGCTTCTAGAGCAGGGATTAATATTCTCTTACTGTTAATTGTTTTGGCTAAAGCCAAATTGATGATTGCTTCTCATTAGGCTGGGCTAAAGCCTAACCCTCTGAAATATAAATTGTTCCCTGTTTTGGAGTCGCTTGCCATTTTGTATTGCTTTTGTTTTAGTCAAAGCAAAATCCCTCTAAAATTAATTGCCTCCTTTTTTTGAATTGCCTCCTGTTTTTGAATTGCCTTCTGCTTTTTGAATGCCTCCTGTTTTTGAATTGCCTTCTGCTTTTTGAATGCCTCCTGTTTTTGAATTGCCTCCTGCTTTTTGAATTGCCTCCTGTTTTTTGAATTGCCTCCTGTTTTTTGAATTGCCTCCTGTTTTTGAATTGCCTCCTGCTTCAGCTTTGAATTGCCTCCTGCTTCAGCTTTGAATTGCCTCCTGCTTCAGCTTTGAATTG
>CAZGZH010000038.1:0-8256 GCA_964529645.1 uncultured Flavobacteriaceae bacterium | reverse complement strand
GTCATTTAAACTAAAAATATCCCAAGGATTTTTTATTTGTAAGAGAGGTTCTTCTAATTTAGTTATTGTATAGGTATCAAAATCAACTTCTTCTTGTAAATCTGAAGTATAAAAAGCTACAATTTCATCTTCCTTAAAAATAGCTTGGTTTTGAGTTAGTTTTTGAACCTTTTCTGATAATGAATATGTAGGGATAAATGAAGCATTAATCATAACATTTGATGAAAATTCTACCATGGGATATTTGTCAGATAAGTAGTCTTCTGTTAAAGTAGATGTAGTAGAACCCAATATCAATTCCCACTTTTCGCGTATGGTTAAAATTCCTATACGAATATCGGCAACAGGTCTGGTAAAAGTAAGGGGCAATAATGCGTTTCTTGTATTACCGTCAAATAGAATGAAGTTCATTTGCTATATTTTTAACAAATATAAGCTAACAAATTAAGGCGTTCAAATTTTAAAAACTAATTTTTTATGAGTAGTTCAATTTCTCTAGCCGTATCGTAGCAGGCGCTCACTCTTGCTACACTACTACAATATGAAGAACTTGTTGTATTGTGTCTGCAATTTATTTTACTTAAATCAACCGATTTAAATTTTTTATCAATTAAAATACAACGCTCTAATAATAACGCAAGCGACTCATTTTTATCGATAGAAAAATTATTTTTTATTAAATACGATTCTAATAATAATTTTATAGCCACTTTAGAATTATTGCAAACAGCATAAGAAACAATGGCATCATGGGGTTTCATCATTTCTTCGTTTGCACTGTCAATTTTTTTAATTGCCTTCGCTAAAATTTGTTTAGAGTTGTTAGTCATATGGGCTTATGTTAAATAAAATCAGGCTCTTTTGAGCCTGATTTCAATTTATAATATTACTTAAATACCTTGATAAAGTTCCAATTTTTCCCATTTTTCTTCAACGCCTTGTTGCGCTAATTCTAATAATTTTTCAGCATTATCAGGATTGTCTTTAATCACTCTAGTAAAGCGTGCTTCTTCATACATAAAGTCTTTTACAGGAATACTTGGTGCTTTTGAATCCAATTTAAATTTCTTTCCTTTTTCATTTTCAGGATTAAATCTAAACAATGGCCAAAAACCGCTATTTACAGCATTAGTTTGTTGTGTAGCACCGTTTTTCATGTCGTAACCATGCTCAACGCAATGTGAGTAAGCAACTATGATTGAAGGTCCTGGATAGGCTGCAGCTTCCTCTATAGCTTTTAGAGTCTGTAAATCTTTAGCACCCATAGCAATTTGAGCGACATAAACGTTTCCGTAAGATATGGCTTGTAAAGCAAGATCTTTTCTTTGAATGTTTTTACCTGATATTGAAAATTTAGCACTGGCACCTAAAGGTGTAGATTTAGAAGCTTGTCCTCCAGTATTAGAATAAACATGTGTATCTAAAACCAAAATATTAATATCTTCTCCAGACGCTAAAACGTGGTCTAAACCGCCATAGCCAATATCATAAGCCCAGCCATCTCCACCAAATATCCAAACGAGTTGCTTTCTGAGATAAGAAGTCATATTGAGCAGTTTTTTAGCATCTTTATCATTGAGATCTTTTAAAGCCGCTTTTAGCTTATTTATATCATTTATTTTAGTTTCTTTTTCAGCTTCGTTTGTTTCGTTATTATTTAAAATAGCTTCAACAATTTCACTGCCTACTAAAAGCTCGACAGATTTTAATAAATGTTTTGCTAATTCTTGTTTTTTAGATAAGGCTAATCGCATACCTAAACCGTACTCGGCATTATCTTCAAAAAGTGAATTTGCCCAAGCAGGACCTCTACCATCTGCATTTTTGCTATAAGGCGTTGTTGGTAAATTACCACCATAAATAGAAGAACATCCTGTAGCATTTGCTACAATCATACTGTCACCATATAATTGTGTAACCAGCTTAATATAAGGTGTTTCGCCGCAACCAGAACAAGCACCAGAAAACTCGAATAAAGGTTCTAAGAATTGAGATCCTTTAACATTTGTTATAGTTAATTCTTTACGATCATAATTTGGTAATTCTATAAAGTGATCCCAGTTTTCATTTTCTACTGACGCTTTTTCTATTTTGTTATGCATGTTTATTGCCTTAAAGTTAGGTACTTCCTTACTTACGGCAGGACAAACAGCTACACATAAATCACATCCTGTACAATCTTCTGGAGAAACTTGTAATACATAAGATTCTTCTTTAACATTAAATGGTCTACCTTTAGCAGGTACGTGTTTAAGGCTAGATGGGAATTCTTCAAGAGATTCATTTTTAACCACTTTAGATCTAATAGCAGCGTGAGGGCAAATCATAACACATTTGTTACACTGTGTACAAAGACTTTCATCATCCCAAATAGGAATAATATCTGCAATACCCAATTTTTGATATTTGGTTGTACCAGAAGGGAAAGTACCATCAACAGGGAAAGCACTTACAGGGAGTGTATCACCGTGACCTTCTAAGATAGTACCTAAAACTTCTTGCACAAATTTTGGTGCTTTAGTAGACATAGCGGCTTCAATTCCTGCGGTACTAGTAATTGTTTTAGGGTAATCTACTTCTTGTAAATTTTCTAGAGCTTTATCAACTGCATTAAAGTTCATTTGAACTACTTTATCGCCTTTATGAGAGTACGATTTAACAATAGCTTCTTTAATTTTTTCGATGGCTTCTTCTTTAGGAAGGACGCCAGAAATGGCAAAGAAACATGTTTGTAAAATGGTATTGATACGTTTACCCAGTTTGGCTTCGCGAGCCGCTGTAGTAGCATCAATTACATAGAATTTAAGTTTTTTATTAACGATGTGTTCTTGTAAAGTTTTGGGTAATTTATCCCATACTTCATCGTTAGAATAAGGAGCATTCAATAAGAATGTACCCCCTTCTCTTAATTCTTTGGCAACGTCGTATTTTTCTACAAAATTAAATTGATGACAAGCAATAAAATCTGCTGTGTTTATTAAATAGGTTGATTCTATTGGTTTTGGACCAAATCTAAGATGCGAAACAGTTTGTGCACCTGCTTTTTTAGAGTCGTATACAAAATAACCTTGTACGTAATTATCTGTAGTCTGACCAATAATTTTAATAGAGTTTTTATTACCACCAACAGTGCCATCAGAACCCAAACCGTAGAACATACAGTTTATAGTTTCTTTTTTGGTTTTGTAATTAGAATAGAAATCTAAGCTTGTATAAGTAACATCGTCGTTTATACCAATTGTAAAGTGTCTTTTTGGATTTTCTTTTGATAATTCATCATAAATACTTTTCACCATAGCTGGCGTAAATTCTTTTGAAGATAAACCGTAACGACCGCCAATAATTTGAGGCATTGCTCTGTTAGATTCTACAAATGCATTTAAGACATCTTGATAAAGAGGTTCTCCTAAGCTACCTGGTTCTTTAGTACGGTCTAAAACAGCAATACTTTTAACAGAAGTAGGAATAGCTTTGATAAAATGTTCTAATGAGAAAGGTCTGTAGAGTCTTATGAATAAGGCACCAACTTTTTCGCCTTCAGAAGTCATTTTAGCAATGGTTTCTTTTACGGGGCCTGCACCAGAACCCATAATTATTACTATGCGTTCGGCGTCTTTAGCGCCAACATAATCGTATAATTTATAAGAACGACCTGTTCTAACATAAAAATCGTCCATAACATCTTGAACAATGTTTGGGACTTCGTTATAATAGGTGTTAGCAGCTTCTCTGGCTTGGAAGAAAACATCAGGGTTTTGAGAAGTGCCTCTAATTACAGGATTTTCTGGATTCAAACCACGATTTTTATGTTCATTAATTTTATCTTCGGGCATCATTTCTTCAATGACCTTATTAGGGATAGCGTCAATTTTAGAAATCTCATGAGAAGTTCTAAATCCGTCAAAAATATTTAGGAAAGGTATTCGAGATTTTAAAGTAGCTACTTGAGAAATAAGGGCCATATCTTGTGCTTCTTGAACAGAATTGCCAAAAAGCATTGCAAATCCTGTTTGACGCGTTGCCATCACATCACTATGGTCACCAAAGATAGATAAAGCATGTGTAGCAATTGTTCTGGCAGCGACATGTATAACTGTAGGTAATAGCTCACCTGCTATCTTATACATATTAGGAATCATAAGTAATAAACCTTGCGATGCTGTAAAAGTTGTGGTTAAAGCGCCGCCTTGAAGTGAACCGTGTACAGCACCAGAAGCACCGCCTTCACTTTGCATTTCGACAATTCTGGGAACATTTTCCCATATATTTTTTTCTCCTCTGGCGCTAAATACTTCGGCATGTTCCCCCATTGGAGAAGCAGGAGTTATTGGATAAATGGCGCAGACTTCGTTTGTTTTATGCGCAATGCGTGCTACAGCCTCATTAGCATCACAAATTAATTTTTTTTGATCTTTCATAGTTATAATACTTTATTATCAATAAGAGTGTAAAAGTAAAGGCACTTGTACAATTTAACTATGACAATTGTCAAGTTTTGAAAATTTTAAAACCAAGATGTTTAAAGCTAAAACGACTTTTATGGTTACTTACAAAAGAATTAGGGGAAATTCACCCTTTCATTTTGGGTAAATTACTAAGACAAGTTACTTTTTATAATTTTCATATTTGTTTTTGAAATTTTGAGTTAATTAAATTGTTATATTTTGATTGTTTCCAAGTGCTCTTAATTTCGAATTAGTAGGCGATAAGATTCAATAGAGGGGGTAATCTTATTCCATAGCCTTACTCCATTCGGGGTAAGGCTTTTTTAGTTTATTAATGGGGGAATATTCCTATACAATTTGGGGGTTTTACAAGTAGTTATTTACAATATTATTAATGGATATTTGGATACCAAAAGATTAACCATGGGATTAAAATCAATTTTAAAGAAAGTTAAGGCTTATTACAATAAGGATGGTTATGCTGTTTCTATAGAGTATAAAGGTCATCCATTGTCTGCAACGGGAAGCACAGAAGACTCTGTTATAAAATCTTTAATGAATCTGATGAATTTTGTTGATTATATGGAGGCTAAAAAAGTTATAGAAAATAAAGAAATAGCAGAAACTGTCTGATTTTTATTTACTGAGATACATTTTTCTACGTGAATACAATTCGTAAAACTGGTCGTCTTTTAAATCATCAATAAATAAAATACTTTCGCCAGTCGATTTCATTTCGGGTCCTAAATTTTTATCTACATTAGGGAATTTATCAAACGAAAACACAGGTTGTTTTATAGCAAATCCTTTTAATTTTGGTTTAAAATTAAAATCTTTTACTTTATTCTTTTTAAGCATAACCTTTGTAGCGTAATTTACGTAAGGTTCGTTATAAGCTTTAGATATAAAAGGAACCGTTCTCGAGGCGCGAGGATTGGCTTCAATAATGTAAACCATATCGTCTTTAATGGCAAACTGAATATTAATAAGCCCAACTGTTTTTAAAGCTTTAGCAATTCTTACAGTATGGTCTTTAAGTTGTTGCATTACAAATGCGCCAATATTAAAAGGGGGCAATGTGGCATTTGAGTCCCCAGAATGCACTCCGCAAGGTTCAATATGTTCCATGATACCTATTATGTATACATCATCACCATCGCAAATGGCATCGGCTTCAGCTTCAATAGCACCATCTAAATAATGGTCTAATAAAAGGACATTATTGGGTATTTTTCTGAGAATATTGACTACGTGTTTTTCTAAATCGTCTTTATTTATCACAATTTTCATGCCTTGTCCTCCTAAAACATATGACGGTCTTACAAGGATTGGAAAATCTAATTCATCGGCTATAGCCAAAGCTTCTTCTGCTGAGGTGGCTGTGCCAAACTCGGGATAGGGAATTTTTAAATCTTTTAAAAGTTCAGAAAAACGACCGCGATCTTCTGCTAAATCTAGGGCTTCAAAACTTGTCCCTAGTATTTTAACACCGTATTTTTCTAATTTTTCGGCCAATTTTAAAGCTGTTTGCCCCCCTAATTGTACAATGACGCCAATGGGTTTTTCGTGACGAATGATATCATAAATATGTTCCCAAAAAACAGGTTCAAAATAGAGCTTATCGGCAATGTCAAAATCGGTTGAAACAGTTTCAGGATTGCAATTAATCATAATAGTTTCATAACCACATTCTTTTGCCGCTAAAACACCGTGAACACAGCAATAATCAAATTCTATGCCTTGGCCAATACGGTTTGGACCTGAGCCTAGTACAACTACTTTTTCTTTATTACTGACAACCGATTCGTTTTCAGAAATATAGTTGCCTTCAATATTTATTTCATTTTCAAAAGTAGAGTAGTAGTAAGGTGTTTGTGCATTAAATTCTGCGGCACAAGTATCCACCAATTTGTAAACACGATTGATATTTTGTTCTTCTCGTTTTTTGTAAACCTGACTTTCTAAACAGCCCAACATATGGGCGATTTGACGGTCGCCATAACCTTTTTGTTTAGCTTCTAGTAATAAAGGTTTTGGTAAAGTCTTTAAAGTGTATTTAGAAATTTCTTTTTCTATTAAATAAAGCCCTTCATATTGTTTTAAAAACCAATAATCAATTTTAGTCAATTGGTGTATTTTTTGAAGAGACATGCCCATTTTTATGGCGTCATAAATTACAAAGACGCGATCCCAACTCGGGTTTATAAGCTTACTAATAATAGTGTCATAATCTTTATAACCTTTGCCATCTGCACCAATACCATTGCGTTTTATTTCGAGCGACTGTGTCGCTTTATGCAAGGCTTCTTGAAATGAACGCCCAATACCCATAACTTCGCCAACCGATTTCATCTGTAAGCCAATGATGCGTTCAGAGCCTTCAAATTTGTCAAAATTCCATCGTGGGATTTTGACGATGACATAATCAAGTGTCGGTTCAAAAAGGGCAGAAGTTGTTTTAGTTATTTGATTTTTGAGTTCGTCTAAGTGATAACCAATAGCCAATTTCGAAGCAATTTTAGCAATAGGATAGCCTGTTGCTTTAGATGCCAATGCTGATGAACGTGAAACCCGTGGATTAATTTCTATAGCAATAAGGTCTTCTTTATCATCTGGACTCATGGCAAATTGTACGTTACAGCCCCCAGCAAAATCGCCAATAGAGCGCATCATTTTAATGGCTAAATCGCGCATACGTTGGTAAGCAGTATCACTTAATGTCATGGCGGGTGCTACAGTGATGGAATCACCTGTATGGATACCCATTGGATCCATATTTTCTATGGTACAAATAATAATGACATTGTCATTTTTGTCACGGAGTAACTCTAATTCGTATTCTTTCCAACCCAATAAAGCCTTGTCTATTAAGACTTCATGGATAGGGGAGGCTTCTAAGCCACGTTGTAAAAGCTTGTCAAAATCTTCTTTTTCGTAAACTATAGAAGCGCCAGAACCACCTAATGTATAGGAAGGTCTTATAACCAAAGGAAAACCAAATTCTTGGGCAATTTCTTTACCTTGTAAAAAAGAGGTCGCTGTTTGGCTAGGTGCTTGTGGCACGCCAATTTTGTTCATTAATTTTCTGAACTGTTCGCGGTCTTCAGTAATTTTAATTGCGTCAATGTCAACACCAATTATCTTGACATTAAAATCATCCCAAATGCCTTTATCTTGTGCTTCAATACACAAGTTTAAAGCCGTTTGACCCCCCATAGTGGGTAATACAGCATCAATTTTGTGCTTTTTTAGTATGCCAATTATAGATTTTGTGGTAAGCGGTTTTAAATAAACATGGTCTGCCATTGTGGGGTCTGTCATAATGGTAGCCGGATTAGAATTTATGAGCACAACTTCTATACCTTCCTCCTTTAAAGAACGAACGGCTTGTGTACCCGAATAATCAAACTCGCAGGCTTGTCCAATAATAATAGGGCCAGAACCTATTATAAGTACCGATTTTAATGAAGAGTCTTGTGGCATGGTGTTTATTTATTACAAATATTTAAAATATACCTTAATCAAAAAAGAAAAGATAAAATTAGTTATTAAAAGATATAAAAAAAGGTGTTACTAATAAAAGTAACACCTCTTGGTATATTATAAAATAGTATCACTATTTTTTGGGTCTTGGATTTGATGAAACACTTAGTTTAGCACGTCCTTTAGCGCGTCTTCTGGCTAAAACTTTTCTGCCACTCACACTTGCCATACGTTCTCTAAAGCCGTGTTTGTTTCTTCTCTTTCTTTTTGATGGTTGGTATGTTCTTTTCATTTCTTATTGTATTCTTTTTAAACTAAATGTGTTGAC